>JAESPE010000085.1 GCA_016756835.1 gamma proteobacterium endosymbiont of Lamellibrachia anaximandri
CAGTGACCGGGACGGCCGGGGCACAAACAGGCTGTCGAAGGCCGAGTCGATTTTGGGGACTGGGATGTCCCAAAATCTTTCACGAGGTCGAAGACTCACTTGTCTGAGTGAAGAAATACTCCCGTATAATCACCGGCAAATCAATCTATCCTGTGACGAAAAAAGCATGCCCAGTCAGCCCAGCAAAGAATTGGAAACCTTCGATAATCCACGCCCGGAGCGGGACTACACCATCCGCATCAGCATCCCCGAATTCACCTGTCTCTGCCCCAAAACAGGACAGCCGGATTTCGCCGAGATGACCCTAGAATATGTACCCGATAAACAGTGCGTTGAACTCAAGGCGCTCAAGATGTACATCTGGTCGTTTCGCGAAGAGGGGGCCTTCCACGAGGCGATCACCAACGAGATTTTGAGCGATCTGGTAGCCGCCACCCAGCCTCGCTACATGCGCCTGACCGCAGAATTTAATGTGCGTGGCGGCATCTACACCACGGTGGTAGCCGACCACAAGGCCGACAACTGGACAGCCCCGAACCCCGTTACCCTGCCCTGATCCGATGGATAGTTGTATCGGCATCGACCTCGGCACCTCGGGCGTCCGGGCAATTGCCATTGATAGTGAAAAAACGGTCATTGCAGAGGC
The DNA here is from genome assembly GCA_016756835.1 of gamma proteobacterium endosymbiont of Lamellibrachia anaximandri. Lineage (GTDB taxonomy): Bacteria > Pseudomonadota > Gammaproteobacteria > Chromatiales > Chromatiaceae > QGON01. The sequence goes on from JAESPE010000085.1 coordinate 647, forward strand.
TGTTAGCGACCTTCCGCCTCCCGAACTGGGGGATGAAGGCAGCAGCGAACAACGCCCGGAATACTGGTGGGACGCTGTGTTGGAAGTGCTGTTCTCAGCCTCCCAGCAGCTTAAAGGGGTAGATGTACAGGCCATCGCAGTCGACGGTACATCTTCCACCCTGTTGCTCTGCGACCCGCAGGGTTCGCCGCTCTCCACAGCCCTGATGTATAACGACAACCGCAGCAAGGCTCTCCTGCCCGAACTGGCTCAAGCAGCCCCTGCAAGCAGTCCGGTCAACAGCGCATCCTCCAGCCTTGCCAAACTGCTCTATCTGAGGAGGCAGATCGATACCGAAAATTTCCTGGCACTGCATCAGGCAGATTGGATACTCGGCAGGCTCAGTGGCCATTTTGGCCTCAGTGACGAGAACAACTGCCTGAAATTGGGATATGACCCGGTGCAACGCTGCTGGCCCTCCTGGATGGAATCCCTGGCGTTGCCGCCGGGCTGCCTGCCCGACGTGCGACCGCCTGGAACGGTCATCGGCAGAATAAGCGCTGAGGTGGCAAACGCAACAGGCGTGCCCGTCAGCACACGCATTGTCACGGGTACCACCGACAGCAATGCCGCGACACTTGCGACCGGCGCGGCAGAGATCGGTGACGCCGTCACCTCCCTGGGCAGTACACTGGTGTTGAAGATCCTCTCTGACCAGCCGGTATTTGCAGCGGAATTTGGCATCTACAGCCATCGGCTTGGAGAGCATTGGCTGGTTGGCGGTGCTTCCAACAGTGGCGGCGCCATCTGCGCGGATCTATTCAGCAGGGAAGAGATGGCCGCTTTGACACAGCAGATAGAGCCGGATAATCCAACCGGGCTCGACTACTACCCGCTGTTACAGCCTGGTGAACGTTTCCCGCTCAATGATCCCGGTTTTGCACCCCGTCTCGAACCCCGTCCTGAAGACGATGCGCGCTACTTTCAGGGCATTCTTGAGGGTATCGCCAATATCGAGCGGGAGGGTTACGCGCTTCTGCAACGTTTGGGGGCACCCGCACCCAGACGGGTTATCTCGATAGGAGGTGGTGCGGGCAATGAACCCTGGCGCCGGATTCGGCAGAGGTTATTGGGTGTTCCGGTGGAGCGGGCAGTGCAGCAACAGGCAGCCTATGGAACCGCTCTGTTGGCGCTGGCGGCGGTGAGTTGATTCCGTTGAAATTGCCTGATCCGCTACGCTTGATCAGGCCTACATAAACCCCGGCGTTTGAGCGTAGGCTGGTTCATCTCGCACCCTTGGCCAGCAGCACGACTTCCACCGTTTCGAGCAGGATGATCAGGTCCAGAAAAAGACCGGTATTTTTTACATAGTAGAGATCATACTCCAGCTTCTTACGGGTATCCTCCCGGTTGGCGGCATAGGCGTACATCAGCTGAGCCCAACCGGTCACCCCCGGTTTTACCCGGTGGCGCTCCGAATAGAATGGAATCTCCTGGCTCAGGCGCTGTACGAACTCAGGACGTTCAGGCCGGGGACCGACCAGGCTCATATCCCCCTTGAGTACATTATAGAGTTGGGGCAGTTCATCGAGCCGCGCAAAGCGCAGGAACCCGCCCAAACGGGTCACGCGGGTATCGTTCCTGCTCGCCCAGCGGGCGCCATCCGCCTCGGCGTTCACCTTCATACTGCGGAATTTATGGATACGAAACAGCTTGCCATCCTTACCGACTCGGGTCTGATGGTAGAACACAGGATGGCGTCCGGCTGAACTGATCAGACTGGTGATTGCGATAAGCAACATCACCGGCAAAAACAAGATCAGCAATATAAGGCTGGTGACTATATCCATGCCACGTTTCAGATGGATTGATAATGCACCGCTGTAGAAGCCGGTTGAGAAGAAGATCCAGCTGGGATGCAACAGGTCGATCTTGATAATTGCATCTTCCTTTTCAAAAAAGGTCAGCAGGTCCAGTATCTCCACTCCGCGCATCTTGCAATCAAGCAACTCATTGACGGGCAAGCCCTTTCGGCGGTCATCCACGGCAACCACAATCTCATCCACCGCCATGCGAATCGCAATGTCGTAGAGATCCTGCTCCTTGGGAATCTGCCGATAGTCATCAATGAGACTGATGCTGTCCCCCAGGTTTACAAAACCGACGACAACAAATCCCAGGGTCGGGTTTTGAATATAGAGCTCTTCTATTCTGTCGGCATTGATGCCGGTTCCCAGAACCAATACGCGCCGTTTTCGGGAGTCAGCCCCTGTTACCCGGACAAAAATCGACCTCAAGATCAACACGCCGGCCATGGAGATCAGCAGACTGAGGCCAAACTCTTTTCGTGGAATCGAAATCTCGGGCCAGATATAGAAGATAAGACTCATCAGGACCGCGCCGATACCAAAGACGATCAGTAGCCGCAGCACAAAACCTGACGCACGTTCCAGGACCCCTCGCTGGTATAATCCCAGAGCGATCATGGAGCTCATCATCACCAACGCATAAACGCTGGCCGATGGCAGCATCCCTTCGGGAATTCCACCCATGTTTTGGGAGGAAAATTTGTGTTGGAGAAAGAGGGCCAGCCAGACGGACCCTCCAAAGACAAGGATCTCAATCTCCCCCAAAATAAGAAATGACTTTGAAATGAAGTAGCCGAACAACCTGATCATCGAACAGTCGATTCACTCCAAAATAAAGGATCAGCAGTCATAAACACAGGTAATCAGAGCTGACCCTCAAAAAACCTACAGGCAAAACGTCCCTGTTTCACAACCTCGAAGGATTATACACTATTCCATAGCCATTCCACGGGAAGGCGCTGCCTGTAAACCCTGTTCTTTGACTTGGTTGAGATCCATTCTCAATTTCCACTCTACGTCAACCCCACCTCCTCTGCATATCGAGCAAACTCTTCTGCAGGCACGGGCCTCTGGTAAAGAAAACCCTGCACTTGCTGACAACCCATCTGTTGCAGGCACTGTTTCTGCAACTCCGTCTCCACGCCTTCGGCGATAACTACCAGACCCAACGCTTTGGCCATCGCAACTATGGCCTCAGCGATCGCTTGATCGTCAGCATTCTCCGCTACATCCCGCACGAAGACGCGATCGATTTTCAATTTCGTGATCGGCAAACTTTTCAGCTGCCCCATGGACGAGTATCCCGTGCCGAAATCATCAATCGAAACCCCAACACCAAGATCACGCAGCTTGTCCAGCATCTGGATGGATCGTTGAGGATTCGCCATGATCTGGCTCTCGGTGATCTCAAACTCGACCCTCTGCGCCGGGCAGCCCGTTTCCTGGAGTATGCCGGTCACTGTCTCCAGCAGATTCAATGCCCTGAACTGTTTGGCTGAAAGATTGATCGCCATGCTTCCCAACTCGATACCTACGTCCTGCCACGCTTTCAGCTGGCGACAGGCCGTTCGTATCACCCACTCTCCGATCGGCAGAATCAAACCTGTCTCCTCAGCCAACGGGATAAACTTGGCGGGAGAAACAAGCCCCATATCCGGGTGCTCCCAACGCAGTAATGCTTCGGCACCAATGATTCTGCCGTTCTCAAGACTGATCTGCGGCTGATAGTAGAGCCGTAGCTGACCCTCTTCCAAAGCGCCTCGAAGACTGGTCTCCATCAGCACATGCTCAAAGGCCTGGGCTGTCATATCGTCCTCATAGAATTGAAAACTGTTTATACCTTCGCCCTTGGCCTGAAACATTGCCGTATTGGCATCACGTAACAGGTCATCAGCATCCTTGCCATCTTGTGGATAGATACTGATACCGACACTCGCGGTCAGATAGAGCTGATGCTGCGCAACCTCAAACGGTTGGTCAAAACTGCGAAGAAGTTTCTGCGCCAGAACAGCGCTGTGTTCCGGCTGTTTCAGATAGCCGGTAATCACGACGAACTCATCCCCACTGAACCTGGCAAGCGTATCGTCCTCCCGTAATGTACCCCGCAGGCGTTTCGCCACATCGAGCAGTAACTGATCACCAATTTCATGACCAAAGCTCTCATTGATCTGCTTGAAACGATCAAGATCGATGTAGACCACTGCCAATGGATGGTTTTCACGATGGGCCGCGCTGATCCCCAAACTCAGACGATCCATGAACAGCAGACGATTGGGAAGTTGGGTCAATTGATCCAGATAGGTCAACTGTTCGAGGTGACTCTCTTTCTCAAGCAGACTCTGTTCCATCCCCAGGCGATCAGTGATATCCCGGCTCGTCTCAATGACACCCTGCAACTCCCCTCCCAGCGTACGCAGAGGACTGAATGAGAGTTCATAGGTTCTTTTTTCACCACTGCTGTCAGCCAGCGTCTCGGTGATAACCATCGGTTTGCCGGTAAAAAATACCGTTTTCATGGGACAGGGATGATCATAGAGCGGGGCTTCGAGTTCATCACAGGGACGCTCCAGTCCATGCCCCGCCTGATAGCATTTCAGACACTGCTTGTCATCGGCCTGTTTGAACGCAGCGGCCTTGGCAGCACTGTTCATGAGTAGGACATTGTAATCGTGATCGATCACGCGCACCGGATCGGTAATACCATCGATAATATTCTGCAGGAAGATACGTTGCTGTTCCGCTTTCTCTTCCGCCTCTTTCAGGTGAGTGATGTCGAGAACCACGCCCAACATCTTGAGTGGGAAGCCCTCATCCCTCTCCAGTTCCGCCTCTTCATGGACCCAACGGATGCTTCCATCGTCAAGGACGATTCGATGATCGATGCTATAGGGTTCATCTCTTTCAACTGCCGCATTGACTGCATCCTTGACCCGCGCGCGGTCTTCAGCATGCACAGCATTCAGAAAAGTCTCATAGGTCTCCTCCACGTCTCCAGGTTCATGCCCAAAGATACGGAAGATTTCATCAGACCAGGTTAGTCTGTTGCTGACAATATCCCAATCCCAGTGGCCAAGCTGGCCGATAGCCTCAGCCAGGGAAAGCCTGGCGTCGTTGATACGTAAATCATTTAGGGTTTTGTCAAGCTCCGTGATATCCCTTGCAATACCGAGCACCCCATAGATTTGGCCATTCGTGCCGTATAGGGGCATCTTGTGTGTGTCAAAGACGTGTAGGGAGCCATCCGCAAACGTTGCAGGATCGTGCGGGTTGTGGATATGCTCTCCCTGCAAAACATCTCTATCATCGTGGCGAAACCCCCTAATCCCCCTCTCCTCATCGCCTTGAATCAGTTCTGTTGGAAATCCCAACTCCTCGTCAGTTTTACCGAGCATCGATTCCACCTGCGTTCCAATTGCTCGGGCATAACTCTCATTGGCAAACAGATAACGATACTGGTGGTCCTTGATAAAGATCCAATCCGGCGTAGCATCAACGATAGTGCTTAAGATTCGCTCTGAGTCCGCCAGTTTTTGTTCTGCGGTTTTCTTTTCGGTGACATCCTCATAAACAGCGACAACTTCTCCAGAGTTGAGTTTGTAAATGTAGTTGTCCCGCCATCCAGAGATACGGTCATCCCGATAAAACGCCATGGGAAATTGTTCCGGTTTTCCTGTTTTCCATACCCGCTGCAGTACGTCAAAAAGACCAAATACCTTAACCTCAGGAAAAACTTTCGACACACGCTGGCCGATCAAGTCGGCTTTCACAATCCGTTCAGCACGCTCCCCCGCCTGATTGAAATCGCTGAAGATGAAGTCTTCACCGTCATCAACCGCCTGATAGACGGCAACACAGTTAGCCATGTTGTCCAGCAGGTTGCGATAGCGTACATCAGAGGATTCCAGATTGCTGATTATCGGCCGCGTGACCCTATGGACCAGTATCAACCCCAACAAAACCAACAATACGGAAACCACTGCAACTAAAATGCCTGCGCGGAGATAGGGTGCCCTGACATCCGCCACATCCGTTTTGATGACGAGACCTATCCCGAGTTCATTCACCGGTGCAAATGCGGCCATCACTTCCGCACCCCGATAGTCCCGCAGCACCATGGTACCCTGTTTGCCGGCCAGGGCCTGACGCATGGGGGAGCCAGCCTCACCAGGTTTTGCTGACCAAGGGAGTGTATTCGGGGGATCCGCCGCCACAAAATTTTTCGTTCGGCTGATGACTTGTATGGTGTCTCCCAGACGCCGACCCACAATAAACTCCTCAGACCCTTTCAGGGACGATTGGGATCGCAAGGCATCATCAATCTGGGATAGTGTGGCATCGGTCGCATCCAGCTCGTAATAATCGGCATGTTCCCGATCAAAGCGGGCCACAGCTCCAATCAGCTGGGCCTGTTGATTGACGTTTATTGAAAGGTGGTGAAGATGCTGACTGAATGCAGCCCTGTAGAGCAGGATAAAGGTCGCAGCAGCCACCAGTGCTGCGATCAACATTATAATCACGACAAGGAAAATAGTCGGCTTTCGACTCTTCAGATCTTTCTGCATCTCTGATTACGCTGGATTCAGCGTTCCGCCTCTGCTTCGGCCGAGCGCAAACCAATGTGGATTTTTATTAGTAATCATGAAGTTCCCGCCAATAGTCAATAAATCCGATTTTTTGACTCTTTTCCATTACAAAGAATAGCGGCCAGCAATATTTATTCTTAAATCCACAGAACGTAGGGTGCGCCGTGCGCACCTAAATCCACTAGAGAGGAAAAGGAATCGAGTGGGCAACACGGGGGTCCGGCAGGGAGCAGCCTCTCAAGCAACAGCGCGCCTGGAAAAAGCATAAGCGCCATAACCCACCACCTGATCCCTCGATCCAGCCGTATCGCCGGAGTTTCGCAGATCGACGAGCTCTCCATCCAGTCCCTGCAATCGGACTTGATGTAACAGCCCTTTGACAGGAATACGGCCACAGGCATCTTCATAACCGATCTCATCAGGGTGTATGGCCACAATCGCCTCTGAGGTCGCTTTGTCCATCTTCTGCGCCGTCAGATAGTCATGGTAGTGACTGAGATCCGAACTGATAACGATGAGCGTTTCCTCGCCACCCCAGAGCCGGGACAGCACTTCTCCGACCTCTTTGGCCGTCGCATCACCCACGACCAGTGGGATCAGACTGAACTGATCGAGCATCAACTGTAGAAACGGCAATTGAACCTCAAGTGAGTGTTCCTGCACATGTGCGGCATCGAGCTGTTTGACTTGGGGCAGATCGGCGATCGACTGCATGGCTTCATGGTCCAGCGGAATATCCCCAAGCGGGGTGCGAAAGGCATCTGCCGAACTCATTGCCAAACCATAAAACGGCACCCGATGTGAGGGACCCAGCACCACCACCCGGCGGACGCGTTCTCTGCCTGAAGCAAGCCTGGCATAGACACTGGCCGCGACAGGCCCGGAATAGATATAACCCGCATGGGGCGCAATGATGGCCTTTGGCAGTGCACCTTCTGCATCGGCACTTCCCAGGTAATCCTGGACCATGTCACGCAGTGTACGGGTATCGTCCGGGTAGAAAAGTCCCGCCACAGCGGGCAATCTGATATTGCTCATAATCTCCTCCTCCAATCCCCTTAACGCTTATATTCCGCCAGCCGCACAGGCTGACGCTTGGCTCCCCAATCCCCCGGACCGGCTTCGATGACACCGGCACAGGCAGCACCGCACGCTTTGCAGTTACCCTCAGGAGTCAGATTCCAATCACTGAGCTGGTACCAGTCCCGACCGATCAGCAGCTCACCGCATTGGTGGCACCAGGTACTATCCCCTTCTGGATCATGCACGTTGCCGACATAGGTGTATCGCACCCCGTTTTTCATGGCGATACTGCGAGCCAGGGTCAGGGTCGCCAGAGGGGTGGATGGGGTGTCCATCATCTTCCAGCTGGGGTGAAAAGCCGTGAAATGCATCGGCACATCCGGACCCAATTTATCGACCACCCACTGAGTCATCTCCTCCAGTTCTGTCTCGGAATCGTTTTCACCGGGGATCAGCAGGGTGGTGAGTTCAAACCAGACATCGGTCTCATGCTTGAGATACTGGAGCGTCTCCAGCACCGGTTGCAGATGGGAGCCGGTGAGCTTGTGATAGAACGATTCGGTAAAAGCCTTCAGATCGATATTGGCAGCGTCCATGTGGCGATAGAACGCCTCACGTGGTTCAGGACAGACATAACCTGCGGTTACCGCGACCGACTGAACCCCGACCTCGTGACAGGCCTGAGCCACGTCGATGGCATATTCGTGGAAGATGACCGGATCGTTGTAGGTATAGGCAACACTGCGGCAGCCAAGATTCCGGGCAGCCCTGGCAATCGTCTCCGGCGAGGCCTCATCCGCCAGGGTGTGGGTCTCCCTGGACTTGCTGATATCCCAGTTCTGGCAAAACTTACAGGCCAGATTACAACCGGCAGTGCCAAATGACAGGACCGGAGTGCCTGGCAGGTAGTGATTCAGCGGTTTTTTTTCAATGGGATCGACACAGAAGCCGCTGGAGCGGCCATAGGTGGTGAGGACCACCTCTCCTCCCCGGTTCTCCCGCACAAAACAGAACCCCTGTCGGCCCTCCTTGATATGGCAGAAACGGGGGCAGAGATCGCACTGGACCCGGCCATCCTCCAGCGCATGCCAGTATTTTGTGGGAACGACTATCTTCATGACGCACTCTCAAATCCACCTGCCTCTATTAACAATCTAGCAGGCTTCAGCGCTTGATGTGGCGGGCCGCACCTATGACTGCCTGACCGAGGGAGAGACCGCCGTCGTTCGACGGCACCTGCTGGTGACTCAAGACTTGCAGACCGGCTCTTTTTAGCCCGGACACCACCGCCTCGAAAAGTGTGCGATTCTGGAATACACCGCCGGAGAGCGCCACCGTCGACACACCTTCTTCAACAGCAATCGACGCGGCCATCGCAACCACCGCATCAGCCAAACCACGGTGAAAGCGTGCTGCGACCCTGCCTTGGGACACACCCTGAGTCAGATCTTCCAACAGTGCCTGCCACATCGGCACGGCATCCAGCATGCTTGCAGCGGTCTCGAATGGATACCCGGCGGCAGTTTGCGCCATCTCAACCGGATCGATTAACGCCTCCAGTTCGATTGCCGCCTGTCCTTCGTAGCTCACCTCCTCCCGACAGATATTCAAAATGGCGGCCACCGCATCGAACAGTCGTCCACAAGAACTGGTCAAGGGCGTGTTGACCCCTTTTTCCATCATGCCCTGTAGCACAGCCAAGGGCTTTGTTTGCAAATCGAGGATTGCTTCCACACTCCCCCACTCATGCAGGCACTTATCCCATCTGAAACTGCTGTGAAGCTGGGCAAAGGCTGAACGCCACGGCTGTTGAATCGCCTTTGCGCTACCAGGCAGTGGCACCGGCTTGAAGAAACCCGCCCTTCTATAGTCCAGATAGTCGGCGATCAAAAACTCTCCGCCCCAGACGGTGCCATCGTCGCCAAAACCGGATCCATCCAGCGCGATACCCACCACCTGCCCCCCATCCAGCGGCCATCCATTCTCAGCCAGCACACTGGCGATATGGGCGTGGTGGTGCTGTACCTGTTGCAGTGGGATCGATTCAGACTCCCCGTACTGGCGGCCGAACCGGGTTGAGCGATAACCGGGGTGCAGGTCGGCCACCAGAAATTCCGGCAGAAAGTCAAAGAGGTGGCGATAGAGATCGAGTGTCCTTTCGTAATCCCTGAATGTCAGGTGATCCTCCAGATCACCCAGATGTTGGGAGAGAATGGCCTGGCCATCCTGCAGCAGACAGAAGGTACTCTTCAGCTCACCTCCCAATGCCAAAATTGGCGGGGCATTTTTGAACTCTGGCGGCAAAGCAATCGGACTGGGCGCATAACCCCGAGCCCGTCGCAGCAGCCGGGGTTTTCCATCCATAAAACGCACCACCGAGTCATCCACCCGGTTGATGATAGGACGATTATGCTGCAGATAGACATCTGCCAAACCATGCAACCGTGATGCCGCATCCACATTATCGGTACACTGAGGTTCATCGGTAAGGTTACCACTGGTCATCACCAGCGGAACCTCCCAACCGGCCAGCAGCAGATGGTGCAACGGGGTATAGGGCAGCATAAAACCCAGGGTGCTCTGTCCCGGCGCCAACGCTTCCGGCAGGGTCAGGCCTGGCCTCCGATCCAACAAGAGAATCGGCGCGGCTGGACTACCCAGCACGCCGGCTTCATCTTCATCCACCTGGGCATATTTTCGAATAACCGCAATATCCCTGGCCATCAGCGCAAAGGTTTTGTGAAAACGGCCCTTGCGTTGCCGCAGCCTGGCCACTGCTGCACCGTTCGTTGCGTCACAGGCGAGGTGAAAGCCTCCCACCCCTTTGATCGCAACGATCTCTCCGTTCGCCAAACGCTGACTGACCTTTGCGATCGGGTCAGGTCTTTCCATCGAGGCAACAGCTATCTTCTGCCCATCGGACGCCTCAATCCAAACCGCAGGACCACAGAGCGGACAGGCATTCGGTTGGGCATGAAACCGCCGGTTTGCCGGATCGGCATATTCACCCTCGCAGGCGGGACACATCGGAAAGTGCCGCATACTGGTGTTTTTTCGATCGTAGGGGATGCCTTCGACAATGGTCAGACGGGGCCCGCAATGGGTGCAGTTGGTAAAGGGATAACGATAGCGGCGATCAGCCGGATCAAAGATCTCTGCACGACAGGCGGGACAGGTGGCAGCATCGGGCACTATGCCGGTATGAACCCCACCCTCCCGGCTCCCGGTGATAGTAAAGCCTGCGGGTCTATGGTCTGCGGTCGACGCTTCCCTCTCCAGGCTGTCGATCCGCGCCAATGGCGGAGACTCATCCAGTAACTGACGACAGAAGCGGTCACAGGCGCTCTGCTCCCCCCAAACCTGGATCAGAACACCCTCGCTATCGTTATACACATTGCCCGATAACCCGCACTCATTGGCAATGCGCCAGACTGTAGGACGAAACCCCACCCCCTGGACCAATCCTCTTACCCGGATCTTTTCAGCAGAGATAACTTGCTCCTTTGGCACTGTTCTGTGTCATCAAGAAACACTGCTTTTGACCACGAAGCGCACGAAGTACACGCGACTGCATGGATGCAGGAGGTAGAGCAACGCAAGGAGCAGTTGCCGAAAGAAAATTTATTGTTAATCGATTTGTTACCTTCGTGCTCTTCGTGTTCTTTGTGGTTAGATATGAGTTTCCGGACAGACAGTATTTAAAGTTAGCAGTCACGCGGCAATCCTGTCGATAGACTTCTGACTATAATAGTGGCCTGTTTAACTGGAATCACCCTCAACATGCCTGAACCTGCACTCCCAGATCCTGATGAACTTATATCACTGGTATCCAGGTTTCTTGCAAACCGGCGCCTCTCCTCGCACCGGGGCATGCTGCTGCTCTCCGGCAAACCTCGATGGAGCCGCTCGGTTGCCGCTGAACTGTTGAACAGACTCACCTTCAATCGTTCGATATGGATAGGCGCGGACAGTCCCCCGAAGATCGACAGCATCCCCGCAGGCAAGGCGACCATCCTGCTAGGGCAGGAGATCGACGCACTGGTTTTCGATGCCTTCAGTGGACTCGATGTGGATGCACTGGGCGCATCCAGTGGCACGATCCGGGCCGGGGGGGTGCTGCTGATGCTCTCCCCACCACTGAGTGAGTGGCCGGGATTCGACGACCCGGAATATGCCCGTATCACCGTAGCAGGTTATGAATCCCGCGATATAAGCGGCCGTTTTCTCTCCCGTTTCGCCCATCTGATTACAGATGATGCAACGATCCTGCAGATCGAACAGGATAAACCACTGCCCCCACTACCGGCAGCTCAACCAATATACACCCCGCCCACCGTTGAAGATCCGGATTGCCTGACAGCTGACCAGCTTAGTGCGGTGGAGGCGGTGATCAAGGTCGTCACGGGACACCGCCGACGCCCGGCAGTGCTGATCTCCGACCGGGGACGCGGCAAGTCAGCGGCCATGGGCATAGCTGCTGCCAGACTTCTGCAACGGGGCGTGTTACAGATCCTCGTCACCGCCCCCAGGCTGGCAGCGGTCGAGCCGCTGTTCCGAAGCGCTTGCCGCCTTCTGCCGGAAGCAGAATGCAGCAGGGGCGCCATCCACCTCGGAGAGACACAGCTGCGTTTTGTCGCACCGGATGAACTGATCCACTCCCCGCTTCCCGGTGACCTGTTGTTGGTGGACGAGGCAGCCGCCATCCCCTCCCCCATGCTTGAGCGACTGCTGGAGCACTATCCCCGCATCGCCTTTGCCTCCACCATTCACGGTTACGAAGGTACCGGCCGGGGTTTTGCCGTACGTTTCCGCAAGATACTCGACCAGCGCCGCCCGCAATGGCGGCAGATTTCCCTGCAGACCCCAATCCGCTGGGCCACCGGTGATCCACTGGAGAGGTTCATTTTTCGCACCCTTGCACTTGACGCCTCACCCGTGCCTGACGATGAACTGCAACGCGCAGATCCAGCAGAGATAGTTCTGGAAACCCTGGACCGGGATCAGCTTGCCGCCAATGAAAGCGATCTCTCCGACCTCTTCGGCCTGTTAGTGCTCGCCCACTACCGCACCACCCCCCTCGATCTGCGCCAACTCCTGGATGGACCAAACCTCAGTATCACGGTGCTGCGCTATCAGGGACGCATCGTTGCCACGGCACTGGTCGCCCGCGAGGGTGGATTCACCCCGGCCACCGCCCAAGCCATCTGGGCAGGACACCGCCGCCCCCGGGGACATCTGCTCGCCCAGTCACTGAGCGCCCACCTTGGACTGGAAACCGCCGCCTGCCTGCTGGGGGCACGCATCATGCGCATCGCGGTGCACCCTGCACTCCAGCAACGGGGATTGGGCAACCGCATGGTGGCTGCGATACGGCAGCAGGCAGAAGCGGAAGGATTGGATTATGTCGGCGCAAGTTTCGGCGCCACCCAGGAGTTGATGCACTTCTGGCGGGCAGGCGAACTACTGCCCGTCCGAGTCGGCATACGTCGCGGTGCCAGCAGTGGCACCCACTCCATAATCGTGCTGCATCCAACTTCCCCTGCCGGCAAGAAGATGTTTCAACAGGCCCAGACGCGCTTCCTCAGTCACTTCCCGTTATTGCTGGGAGATTCCCTGCAGGAGATGGAGCCGTCACTGGCTCTCACACTGTTGCAACAGAAGGAAGAAGCCTCACTCCCAATCCTGGAACCGCAGGACTGGCTCGACCTTATCGCCTTCAGCTTTGCCAATCGCGGATTTGAGATCACCCTGCCCCCCATCACCACACTCTGCCTTCGGTTCTTTGCCAATGCCGAACACGTCCCACTGCTCTCCACCGGTGAACAGCGGTTACTGATGATGAAGGTACTTCAACGCCATAACTGGCAACATCTGGCCAGGGCGCTGGAGATGCCAGGCCGGGCGGCGGCAGAGCAAGCAATAAAAACCGCAGCAGGCAAACTCGTTACAGAAATGGGGGATCGGCAGGTCAAAGAGAGAATCGAACAGCTTGGCATCAGAACAAACAAGTCGCAATCAGCCTCTTCCAAAGCGAAGGGGGAATAACCGTCTCCCCTTACTCAAAAAAGGAGATCACACTAACCTGCATGGATTCCGGCACTACTTGTCAAGTGGGCTACGTACTCCCTGGCCACCACAGCCGATTACATGAGTATAGATCTGGGTGGTTCTCACATCCTTGTGTCCCATCAGCTCCTGAATTGTTCGGATGTCATAACCAGCGGTTAGCAGTTCCGTGGCAAAACTATGTCTCAGGGTGTGGCACGACGCCGGCTTCTCAATATTTGACTTGCGTACGGCCTGCTTCACGGCCCGTTGGATACTCTGCTCGCCGATATGATGCCGACGAGTTTCACCGCTGCGGGGATCTTTCGAGAGATCCGCAGATGGAAAGACATATTGCCAAGCCCACTCCTTCGGGGCGTTTGGATATTTTCGGTCCAGCGCAAATGGTAGATACACCGCACCAAATCCAGAGACAATGTCCTGCCTGTGTAGAGCGCGCACACGGCCTATTTGTACCTTGAGCGGGTTCTGCAGAGAATCCGGGAGCAGAGTGACACGATCCTTGCCCCCTTTTCCGTTACGCACCACGAGTTGCCGACCAGATAATTCCACGTCCATTATCCTCAGCCTTACGCACTCCATGAGGCGCAGGCCAGAACCGTACATAAGGCTCGCCATCAGCAGATGAGTCCCCTCAAGGTGTAAGAGGACCGATTGGACCTCTTCATTGCTAAGGACCACAGGGACTCTTTGAGGTTTTTTTGCCCGGGTGACGTTTTCAAGCCAGGGTAGGTCTTTCTCGAGCACATCCCGGTAGAGAAAGAGAATGGCGCTAAGCGCCTGGTTCTGAGTCGATGCGGCAACATTTCTGTCGACTGCAAGATGAGACAGAAAGGCTTCAATCTCCCTGGCGCCCATCTGCTCGGGGTGGCGCTTGCCGTGATAGAGGATAAAACGTCGGATCCAGTCGACGTATGCCTGTTCAGTCCGAATACTATAGTGTTTGACTCGGATTTTATGCCGGACACGATCCAACAGACGGGGCTTACCTTCCTTAGTCATGATGTATTTCCCTATTTCCTTTAGGTGATCTATATTATGCTGGTGGGAAGTAAAATCAACAAGTTGGAATTATTCTGGCGGATTAGGCGTCAGCTTTGACGTGTTTTATCACGTCGTTTAGGACGCCCATATATAGTTAGGTGCGGTTGAGCAATTGAGATACAAATAGAATTATGAGTGAACTGGAAAGCATAGGATATAGCAATTGGTTTAAGTGCCAAGTTGATGAGAAAAAAATCGCCATTCATGGCGTTGCTCGTGTTGCTTCTGTACATAAAAACAGCTACACCGTGACAAAAGGAGGAGAAGAAATATTTGCGGAGTTATCAGGAAACCTCCTTTACGGTACCGAATCTTCTAGTGATCTTCCGACCACTGGTGATTGGGTGTATGCCGACTTTTACGATGATGATTCCCATGCAATTATATATGGTGTTTTTCCAAGAAGAACTCTGCTGAGGAGAAAGACGGCTGGGAAGCAAGTTGATTTCCAGTTGATAGCCGCAAATATTGATGTTGCTTACATTATTCAGTCTTTGAATGAGAATTTCAATCTTCGAAGGTTGGAGCGCTATTTAGTTATGGTGAATGAAAGTGAAATAGAATCTTTAATTCTTCTGAGTAAGTGCGACTTAATGCCAAATGAAGAGATTAATGAAATTAAGAAGAAAGTTCAGAATATTGCCCCTCAATCTACTGTGATTGAGTTTAGTAATTTTAAACTAGAAAACATTGATTCAATTATTGGCACATTAAAGCACGGATATACCTATTGCTTGTTAGGCTCATCTGGAGTTGGTAAAACCACCTTGCTTAATAACATAATAGGTAAAGAAAAATTTGAAACCAAGGCTGTAAGCAAGATACAAAGCAAAGGACGGCATACTACAACAAGTCGTCAATTGGTTCGGTTAGAAAATGGCGCAATGATAATAGATACACCAGGAATGAGAGAACTTGGTAGTATGTCTGTGGATGACGGGCTAGAAGAAACATTTTCTGAAATATTGAAACTTTCTCAGAGCTGTAAATTTAATGATTGCTCCCATACAAATGAAAAAGGCTGTGCAATTTTGGCGACAATAGCCGACGGTGATCTGTCCGAGCAGCGATATCAAAACTATCTAAAGATGAAAAAAGAGTCGGAATATAATCAAATGTCTTATTTGGAAAAGAGGAGTAAGGATAAGAGCTTTGGAAAGATGGTTAAATCAGTAATGAAGGATAAGCAGAGATAATGCACCTAACAAGGCAAATTCTTGTGCCGAGCTAAACTCGGAGCCTCGGAATTCCCAATAAGGGATGAAATTGGTTAGTGTTACCCAGTGGGTGCGTGTCGAAAGATACAAGTCCCATCTGCCTA
>JAESPE010000086.1 GCA_016756835.1 gamma proteobacterium endosymbiont of Lamellibrachia anaximandri
ACTGGACGCCGCGCTCGGATGCCTACTTTGCTTCCCCTCTGGCGCAAGGCACGCCGGGTAAGCAGTGCGGCCTCGCGGCTACCGGGGACTACCAGCCTTCGCTTCGCTCTCCATGGCTGGCAGCGATCGTAACGCACAATGACCTGATGTTTTTCCACATCCGCGGCCACTTTACAAACTCCCGGCAGAGCACTGACTGCACGTTCCACTACCATCGCATCAGCAGCATGCACCAGTGCCGGTATTTTAATCCTGTGCCTGACTTCCCAAGTGCCGACAGGTTTCAAGGAATCTTGCGTTTTCATCATTGGCTCCAGACTAGTTTCAACCACCTAATACCTTCCGCTTTTGCTCGAACTCATCTTGATCAATCTCACCTCTTGCGTAGCGCTCCTTCAGAATATCGAGTGCAGACTTCTGCTTTTCAGGTGGATTTTCTCTACTTCCCCCAGCCGCCTTTACAGCCCACACAATCGCAACGATCAAAAGGATCCAAAACAACCACATAAAGCCCCCGCCGAAACCCATAGCAAAACCGTTTCCCATCATAATGAACCTCCTGGTTAAATCTCTACACGTTTGAGCCTGAGAGCATTGGTAATCACAGACACCGAACTGAAGCTCATGGCCGCCGCCGCGATGATCGGTGACAACAGCAGACCGAACAGGGGATACAACACACCGGCTGCCACCGGCACACCGAGAGAGTTGTAGATAAAGGCGAAGAAGAGGTTCTGCCGGATGTTGCGCATGGTCGCCCGGCTCAACCGCATGGCACGCACGATGCCGCGCAGGTCGCCCTTGACCAGGGTCACGCCGGCGCTCTCCATCGCCACATCGGTGCCGGTGCCCATGGCGATGCCGACATGGGATTGCGCCAGGGCCGGGGCATCGTTAATGCCATCACCCGCCATGGCGACCGTATGACCTTCCGCCTGAAGTTTCCTGACAATATCGGCCTTCTGATCCGGCAACACCTCTGCCTCAACCCGGTCAATACCGAGCTTTTCGGCTACAGCCTGAGCGGTGGTGTAATTGTCACCCGTCAGCATGACCACCTTTACACCCTCGGCATGCAGATCACGAATAGCCTGTGGCGTGGATGCCTTGATGGGATCAGCCACACCGATCAGCCCGGCACTCTTGCCATCTATCGCCAAGAACATGACAGTCTGGCCTTGTGCGCGCCCGGATTCTGCCTCTGTGGGTAACTCACCTGGATCGATTGATAACGTCTCTATCAATTTGAGGTTGCCAAGCGCCACCGCTCGTCCATCAATGTTGCCGCTCACGCCCTGGCCGGTGATCGATTCGAACCGGTCAGTGGGAGCCAGGCTGATGCCCCTCTCTTCTGCGCCACGGACAATGGCCTCCGCCAGCGGGTGTTCACTGGCCCGCTCCAGACCGGCAGCAAGACGCAGCACCTCATCTTCATCGAAGCCAGGGCTGGCCTGAACCGAGACCAGCTGCGGCCGCCCCTCGGTCAGGGTGCCGGTCTTGTCCACCACCAGGGTGTCGACCTTCTCCATGATCTCCAACGCCTCGGCATTCTTGATCAGCACGCCCAGGGTCGCCCCCTTGCCGGTGCCGACCATGATCGACATGGGTGTCGCCAGGCCCAACGCACAGGGACAGGCGATAATCAGCACGGCCACCGCATTGATCACGGCGTGGGCCAGGCGCGGCTCCGGTCCGAAGAAGCCCCAGACAATCAGGGTCAGTACGGCGACCATCACCACCGCCGGCACGAAGTAGCCAGCAACGATATCCGCCAGCTTCTGGATCGGCGCCCGTGAACGCTGGGCCTCGCTGACCATGCGTACGATCTGGGCCAACAGAGTATCGCTCCCCACCTTCTCGGCCCGCATCAGCAGGCTGCCGGTTCCATTCACCGTTGCTCCGATCAGGGATTCACCCGCAGCCTTTTCAACGGGGATCGATTCGCCGGTAACCATCGACTCATCAACCGCACTGCTGCCATCCGTGACCACGCCGTCCACAGGCACCTTCTCCCCAGGGCGGACGCGCAAAATATCGCCGGGCATGACCTGCTCCAGCGGGATGTCATCTTCGGTGTCATCGGCACGGACGATACGGGCCGTGTTGGGGGCCAGCCCCAGCAGCAGCTTGATGGCCGCATTGGTTTGGCTGCGGGCGCGCAGTTCCAGCACCTGGCCCAGCAGCACCAGTGCAGTGATGACGGCTGCCGCCTCGAAATAGACGGGAACCGTTCCACCCTCATGCAACATGTTGGGCGGAAAGATGCCGGGAAACAGTAGCGCCACGACGCTGTAGCTCCAGGCCACCGCCACACCCAGCCCGATCAGCGTAAACATGTTGAGATTCCAACTCATCACCGACTGCCAGCCGCGCACGAAGAAGGGCCAGCCACCCCACAGAACCACCGGTGTGGCCAGGGTGAACTCGATCCATTGCACGGTCCTCATAGACAAGCCATCCGGTAACCAGCTGGGGACGAGATCAGCCACCATGGCCAGCAGAAAGACCGGCAGGGCCAGCAGCGCGCTTACCCGAAAGCGGCGACTCATGTCGATCAGCTCTTCATTTTTCTCCTCCAGCTCAACGGTTCGCGGCTCCAGCGCCATACCACACTTGGGGCAATTTCCCGGGTGATCCTGCAGTATCTCCGGGTGCATGGGGCAGGTGTAGACGGCACCAGCCACAGGCGGATGAAGCGCACCATCGCGGTCGGAGTCAAACCGACCACTACCACCATGTATTTCTGACACCTTTACGCGGTTTGACTCCGACTCATGTTCATTCAGATAGGCAGCTGGATTGGTCGCAAACTTCTTCTCGCAGTGTTCACTGCAGAACTCATATTCGATATGGTCATAGAGGTAACGGTGAGGACTCTCGGGATTGACGTCCATGCCACAGACCGGATCGACACCGTTCCAGAGTTCAATTTTCTTTGCCGGGTGTCCCATTGTCATCTCCTTAGGTCTCAGTGTGACAGTGGCCTTCACTGCCTTCGACCGACTCGATGAGATGACAGACACTATTGCCATCGGGTATTCCGTCAGGCATGAGATCCCACTGCTCAAGCGCCTGCTCCATACGCTCCTGCAGTTTCATCATCTCCTCAATCTTGGCACGGTTCTCATGAATACGTTGCTGGATGATCTTTCGTACATCGTCACAAGGCGACTCACCCAGTTCAGCGTGTTGAGTGATCTGTTTGATCTCGTTCAAAGTAAAACCAAGGTGCTTGGCCATGCGAATAAATCGCAACCGAGCCGCATCGTTTGACGTGAATAGGCGATAGCCGTTCTCCTGCTGCGCGGCAGGCTGGATCAGGCCAATACGCAGGTAGTAACGCACCACATGGGCTGGCGTATCACTCTCTAATGCAAGTTCGTTGACTGTGAGCATAGGTTCAATCCTCCTGCCAGCCACTGATCGGTAACTAACTTGTCTGTATTAAGCCTACAACCTGTGCGTTACACATAGGTCAAGGGCATTTTTCCCCTTCCCAACATTTACTCCACAACGCTCCCCCCCATCGCCTCGCGCACACGAAGAAGACGAGAACGCACCTCTTTCGCCAAATCGGCCACGTCATCCCGATCAACCAGATTCAGCACTGCCTCCGGATCCATGAAAGCAACGACAATCGTTCCGTCCTCCTCTTCACGGATCACCACATTGCAGGGCAACAGCAGGCCTATATCGGGCTCGGCGTCTATGGCCTGGTTTGCCAGGGTCGGGTTGCAAGCGCCCAGGATTTTGTAGGGACGTTTCTCCAAACCGAGCTTCTTCTTCAAGGTGGCCTGCACATCGATCTCGGTCAGGATGCCGAACCCTTCCTCCTTCAGGGCCGCAATCACCTGTTGCTCAATCTGATCCATTTCGCCCTGGAGTCTGGTTGCAAAGCTATACATGCTTCTTTTCCTCATGCTTAATTGACAGTTATGGTAATTTTTTCCGAAATCAAAGGTGGGGCCTGTGGTTCATGCTGCTCATCGCCCAACAATAACTGCAGCGTGTGTCTGCCTGATGGCAGTTTCAGCATGACCTCGGTCTCACCCCGGTCAAAGTGAATATGAAGAGGATCACGGGGAATGGCTTCATCCATATCCGGCAGCTGTTTTACGTCCACCAGAAGATGATGATGGCCCGCGGTATGCCGCCGCTTGCCGGTGGTTCCGGCAGGGGTGATGCCGAAACCCTCGATGCCGAATTTCACTTTGAACGGGCTCTTCACCACCTCGCCGTCCGCAAGACCGACAAAATAGACCTTTGCATCTTCCGGTGGCGAGTGCGCCCCCGTGATGGGTGCCGCCAGCAGCAGTGCCATTGCCAAAACGGGTGTGATGGCCGAAACAAGCCTCTTCTTAGTCATCTCTATCTCCTACTGGTTGCGGCTGGCATAGACGGTGGTTTTCCCGTTTTCCTGGATGGTCACAACGTTATATGGATCTTTTCTCGGCCCTTCCATCCCCGGCGAACCCATGGGCATACCAGGTACCGCAAGACCCTTGATCGGGGGTTTCTCTTTCAACAGCCGGGCAACCACATCGGCAGGCACATGCCCCTCTATGACATACCCCCCAACCTTGGCGGTGTGACAGGATTGCATGTTGCGCGGCACGCCCAGCTCTGTTTTGATCGAACTCATATTGCGCTGGTTGTGTACCTCCACCGTATAGCCGTTCTCTTTCATATGACTGACCCAATCCTTGCAACAACCGCAGGTCGGACTTTTGTAGACCACTACGTCAGCTGCCTCAGCGGATTTCTGGCTGAACAGTACGCCACCTGCAACCAGCGTGATCCCAGCCAGCAACCAGGCAGCGAGTTTTCCGTAAACGGGTAATTTCCTTGACGCCTCAATTTTCTTTGTCATTATTTATTCCTCAGTGTTTTTCAGCCATTTTTTCTTGGCTGCATGGGTTTACCGGCCTGAGCATTCCGCTCGTGCCACACACGATAGATCTCATCGGGCCAGTGGGTCTGCACCCAGGCCAGGATGTCATCGATCTGTTTATTGTTCAGTATGTCAGCGAAGCTCGGCATAGTTCCGCCGAGGGGAATCCCCCCCCGCTGCACTGTCCGCCGCAACACGGACAGTGGATGGTGCCAAGTGTGGGCAGCGCCGTTCAATGGTGGCGGCGGGTACTTGCCATCCGCACCAGGTTTTTTCCAGTCCGGTGTGCCAGAAGCATCCGGCATGTGGCAACTGGCGCAATTCGTCTGGAACAGTACATTGCCCCTCGCAACCTGCTCCTGGTTGTACCAACGTTGAACGGACAGAGACACTGGCGGCGAAACAACCGGTTTATCGATGCTGGCCGCAGCATCTTGATGGTCACTGCAACCGGCCAATACAACCAGACCCATCAATGGCAACAGGCTCAACAATCTTCTCTTCATTATGTATTCGCTCCATTTCGAACAGTATTTGTGTAGGATGCTGGTGAGGAACGAACCGCATCGATGGCGTCATTGACCAACCCAACAGATGCGGTTCGCAAGCTCACCAGCATCCTACATTTTCCGAGATGTTTTGAAGCCAAAGGTCAGAACCAGGCGCGGATACCAGCGACGATCTGAACATCGCTGGTATCCTCACCCTCATCTCTGGCAAAGTCGGCGCTCTGGCCGAATTTCCCCGTCCAGTTGACACCTATGTAGGGAGCAAACTCCCGTCGTATCTCGTAGCGCAACCGCAATCCCAACTCCATATCTGAGAGACCGGAGCCGATGCCGACCGCTTCATCATCCTTGCTGTAGAGATTCATCTCGACCTCTGGCGACAGGATCAACTTCTGCGTGAACATATATTCGTATTCGGCATCCAGGCGAGCACCGATCTGTCCCGACTCACCAATAAAAATTCCGGCATCCACTTCGAACAGATAGGGCGCCAGGCCTTTGAAGCCGAGGGCCAGAAAGTCCCGCTTCGGATCCGGTTTTATATCCCGTCGCCAGCCAACCTGGAGATCCCAAAATGGTGCAATGGCCCGGCTGTAGAGGAACTGCACTTCAGCCTCCTCAGTTTCGCCATCCACGCGTTCGACTTCCGTCTTGAACCAGAACTTATTGAGGTCGTATCCAACCCAGGCATCCGCTTCCAGTACCAGCGGATTGGAACCATCCGTACCCCTGATCTCCAGTTTGTCGATCATTACCTGGTAGACCAGTGGATCATCTGCTCCACCGGCAAAAACTGGGTTGGATAACCCGATCGCCATCAACGCAGCCAATATCTTTTTCATCATTTTGTTAACTCC
The DNA here is from genome assembly GCA_016756835.1 of gamma proteobacterium endosymbiont of Lamellibrachia anaximandri. GTDB lineage: Bacteria > Pseudomonadota > Gammaproteobacteria > Chromatiales > Chromatiaceae > QGON01. Next base: position 6,258 of record JAESPE010000086.1, read on the forward strand.
TCAACTGACGACGACGGTGCGGAACATACCGAGCATGTGATAGAGCAGATGGCAGTGGTAGGCCCAGCCACCCTCCGCATCCACGGTGACCCGATAACTGATGCGGGAACCGGGCTGCACGATCACGGTGTGTTTGCGCGGCAGGTAGTTGTTGTCACCGGTCTCCAGATCACTCCACATGCCATGCAGATGCATCGGGTGGTTCATCATGGTGTCGTTGACGAAGGTGATACGCAGACGTTCGCCCAATTTCCAGCGCAGGGGTTCGGCATCGCTGTGTTTGACGCCGTTGACCGACCACATGTAACGGCCCATGTTGCCCGTGAGGTGGAGTTCGATCTCCCGGTCCGGATCACGGTGATCATGGGTCGTGCGCAAATTCTTCAGATCTGCATAGGTCAGTACACGGCGGCCGTTGTTACGCAGGCCGACGCCGGGATCATCCAGCCGGTACTGGGGAGCATCCGCCCGCATATCCACATGAGGGCCGTATTCCGTTGGGGCATGATGGACAGAACCCGCTGTAAAATCTGATGGGTTGGGCTTCATTGCCGGTTTCGCTGCTGGCGTCGAAGTCATCTGCATTCCACCCATATCCATGTCAGCGGCCATCTGCATACCACTCATATCCATGTCGCCGGCCATCTGCATACCCGGCATCAACTCCCCATCCGGCATCTGGTGCTGGCTGTGGTCCATACCCGACATGTCGTGCCCGGCATGGTTCATCATGTTCATACCCATGTCGTCATGCCCCAGATTCGGTACCGGGTCCATCTCGGGGATCGTGGCCGTCAATGAGGGATCGGGGGTCAGGGTTCCTCTGGCATAACCAGAGCGCGCGATATCCTGGGCGAAGATGGTGTAAGCCGTGTCATCTTTAGGCTCGACGATGACGTCATAGGTCTCCGCCACACCCATGCGGAACTCATCCACGGAAACCGGCTCGATAGTCTGACCATCCGCCGCCACCACGGTCATCTTCAGACCGGGAATGCGCACATCGAAGAAGGTCATGGCAGAACCGTTGATGAAACGCAGGCGAACCTTTTCACCTTTTCTGAACAACCCGGTCCAACCCTCTACGGGGGTCTGTCCATTGGTCAGGAAAGTATAGGTATAGCCGGTCACATCCGACAGATCACGCTGACTCATGCGCATCTGATTCCACATCTTGCGGTCGTTCCAGGTGGCGGCCAGCCCCTTCTCCTTGATGTCTTTCATCAGGTCCGCGTGGGTGCGCTCATTGAAGTTGTAGTAGTGGCTGAGCTTTTTCAGTTTGGCATAGACATTGGTGGGATCTTCATCGGTCCAGTCGGAGAGCATCACCACATAGTCACGATCGTAGGTGAAGGGTTCAGGCTCCCTGGGATCGATGATGATGGAACCGTAGAGACCGGTCTGCTCCTGAAACCCTGAGTGACTGTGGTACCAGTAGGTGCCGCTCTGGGTCACGGGAAACCGATAGGTGAAGGTTTCACCGGGTTTGATGCCTTTAAACCCTGTTGCAATGTCCGGCACGCCATCCATGGCACTCGGCAGGATGATGCCGTGCCAGTGAATGGAGCTGGTCTCGCGCAGCAGATTGGTCACCCGCAACGTCACGGTATCGCCCTCACGCCAGCGCAGGATGGGCGCCGGCAGTGAACCATTGACAGTTGTGCCAATTCGCGGCGCACCGGTGAAGTTGACCGCCTGCTCACCAATGGTCAGATTGAAATCGGTGCCGCGCAGGGTTTCAGGCCCCTGCTGTTTCATGACGGCGGCCAGCGCGCTGGATCCCAGCCCCAGCCCAGCGAAGGCTCCACCCATTGCCACGCCTTGTACAAATCGGCGGCGCGTCAGGCGCGCCCCCTTGATCGGGTCGTTAATACTACTCATGGAGTTAATCTTCCTCTGCAAATCAGCGGCAAACACAGAACCGCTGACTATTTAGTCAACAAATAGTTGTCAGGCGATCACTGATAAATCAGCGATCAGCAGCAAGGAAGTCAGGCCCTGGGTGGGCGGAAGAGAGAAGAGGAGAGTTGGCTTACAAAGCCCTTGTCTGCCCTGGGCAAGACGGGCGTTGCGGCAAGATGGGTGGGGAGTAAGAAAACCGGCAGCAGCGCAAGCGCACAGGATGCGCACTGACCGGATGAGCAGCTATGACCGCCACAGCCATCGTCAGCACTACACTGTTTACAATCGTGGGCTGCTTGGTCCATAACCATGCCGCTATCATGCATATCCGACATCTGATGCACGCTCCCCTCCCGATCTGGGGAAGCGGCGAAACCGGCCATCGCACCCTGCAAAGGAGACAACCCCAGCAATAGTGTCAGGAGGACGGCCAGCAATTTGTCAGATAGTCGAGGCATACAGCTAGATAATACTGAGATTCATTCTTATTTCAATTATTTTTTCTGGCAGTCAATTTTCAAAAAAGTTCCATCTCTTTTGTCGGTCAGAGGCTGGAGTCAAACCGAATGCTATAACAGGATTGACTCCGGCCCTCTGGAAGTGACCCCTCACCGCAGGCCGTGGTGCAGGCCAATCAGGTTCCCTGCTCTCTCCTGTTGCCCGGGAGTCAGCACAGCATACAGATCACGATGGGCAGTGATCACCTTTTGCATCTGTTCCAACCCCTGCTGGTGGAAGGTGAAGCGCTGTTCAGGCGCTATCTGACCCGACCCAAACATGGTCTGCCGATGAGATAACATCACTCCAGCCTTGCCTTTTATTGCCTCTTCATAGGTGTTCCAGGCACCTTCCTGGTCGGCCGTAATACCCAGCGTGCTCTTAAGTCCTGTCAGCTGCTGGTTCGCATAGGCAACGGGATCACCACCCATCATCCAACCTGGGCCACCACCTGGACCATGCATTCCACCCGGACCACCCATCATCCCGTGGTGCCCCCCCCAACCTGGACCAAATCCAGGGCCAAATCCTCCGTGGGCGAAAACACCGGACGCCACGCTGATAACGAGTGCGGAAGCGGTTGCGATACCCAGAAATTGTTTGGTCGTCTTTTTCATGACTCTCTCCATTTTGCGTTACAGTAAATCGAATCGGTTATTCAGCCTCTTGGCTTGATTATTATTAAACTGCACTTGTGTAAGCCGTCTGTGTCGAAAAAGAGGCTTTTTGTAATCTTATGTAACAGGGGTCTGGAAAATTACCGGGCGTTACAATTCACCCCTGCACAGGACAAAAAAACACTTTAGATTTAGAGCCATGAACAGATCTCAGGATCACATATTGGTCGTCGATGACGACCCCGAAATCCGTCATCTTCTCAAGACCTATCTGGAGAAGAATGGTTATCAGGTCACCACGGCGGCAGAGGGCAACGGCATGTGGATGGCACTGGACCAGACCCGCATCGATCTCATCACCCTCGACCTGATGCTGCCGGGCATTGACGGAATGGAGCTGTGCCGCACACTACGGACACGCTCCAGGATTCCGGTGATCATGCTGACCGCAAGAGGCGACGAAATGGATCGCATCCTGGGGCTGGAGATGGGGGCGGACGACTATCTGGCCAAGCCTTTCAGTGCCAGGGAGCTGCTGGCCAGAATCAAGGTGGTGCTGCGGCGGGTACGGGATCTGCCCATCGATCCACTGGCTGACGCCCCGGCGAAACTCATATTCTCCGACTGGACATTGGATAGCCGGACCCAGCACCTCATCTCACCAGACGGTGTAGTGGTCCCGCTGAGCAACGCCGAGTACCAGCTGTTATACGTACTGCTAACCCACCCCAATCGGGCACTCACCCGCGACCAGTTACTCGACCTGACTCAGGGACGGGACAGTGGCCCCTTCGACCGCAGCATCGACGTACTTATCGGCCGGTTACGCAGACGCCTCGGTGACAATGCCAAGCAGCCGGAGCTGATCAAGACCCTGCGCGGCCGTGGGTACCTGCTCGCGAGCAAGGTCTCATCAATCCACTGAAGAGGATATTCCAGTGCGCCTGTTGCCAAGATCGCTTTTCGGAAGATTGGTACTGTTGTTGCTGGCGGGCCTGGTTCTGGCCCAGTTGCTGTCGACGTTCATCCTGCTGCGCGACCGGGGACAGGTACTCTACAAGTCGATTCGGGAAAACCTGATCATTCGCACAGCGGGCGTCGTCCGTCTGCTGGACACCCTGCCCGCCCGGGATCGTCAACAACTGATACCGCTATTGGCCAGCCCGGAGCTGCAGATCACCCTCTCCGGGCAACCGGTACCGGTCCCGCCACTGGAACAAAATTCTGCGCTTGCATCAAAGCTCGTCCGGCGTGAACTGTTGCATCTGCTGCCGCAGGATACCAAGGTCTTGATCTCCATCGAAGGCTCACTCAGACAGCCGCAGATGCCACCCATGCACCGCCGGCATATGATGGGCGGCGGGCCAATGTCGGGACCCTGGGCCTATATGCACGGACTGCACACCATGGCACGTTTTTCCCACGTCCAGGTGCAGTTACAGGATGGCACCTGGATACACTTCAAACACGGTCTTTCCGAGCGCCTCTTCGATTGGCCCACCCGTCTTCTCATTGTTTTGGGGGTCCTATTGATCAGTGTGATACTGCTCTCTCTCATCGGCGTGCGTTCACTTATTCGCCCTTTGCGGAAACTGAGGCAGGCCGCGGAAGGACTCGGCAGGGATATTCGGCAACCCCCTCTCGATGAGACAGGCCCCACTGAGGTCAGGGATACGGCGAAAGCCTTCAACACAATGCAGACCCGGCTGAAGAACTATATCGAAGACCGGGCAGGTATCCTCGCCGCAGTCTCACATGATCTCAAGACACCGCTGACCCGGATGCGTCTCCGCACGGATCTGATGGAGGACGAGGAGCTGCGGGCGAAGACCCAAAAGGATCTCGATGATATGGAGTCCATGGTAAGTGCGACAATTGACTTCATGCGCGGCACAGAGACCAGTGAATCCAGCCGGCGTCTTGACCTGATGGCACTGTTGGAGAGCATCCAGGAGGATGCACTGGAAGCAGGAGGAAACGTCCGGTTCATGGGACAGGTAACCCGCCTCTACAATGGCAAACCTCTGGCGCTGAAACGCTGTATCGTCAACCTGGTGGAGAATGCCGTGCGCTATGGTGGACAGGCCGACATAAGGGTTGAAGATGCTGAGGCAGCGGTGGTTATTTCAATCTGTGACAGAGGCCCCGGCATCCCAGAAGATGTCCTGAAAAAGGTATTTGACCCCTTTTTTCGTTTGGAAAACTCTCGTGCACAACATACCGGGGGGACCGGTCTCGGTCTTGGCATTGCGCGAAACATCGCCCGCGCTCATGGGGGGGAGCTGATGCTGTACAACCGACCCAAGGGCGGATTGTGCGTCAAGCTGTCGCTACCACGGTGACCTCACAATAATTTGAGAACGGCTGGACAGAAACACGTACAAACTGTCCCGATTAATTATGTCTCTCCAGTAACAATCGGCCCATTAACAAGGATATATCCTCATTCCCGACCATGATCCACACTCTGAAAAACTTACGCGAACGCTTTGGCCCAGCCTGGCTTGAGCAAGGCTCGCGCTTCCTGAAGAATCATGCCGCCTTCATACCCCAGGTTCAGCGAGGGGGGGCGTTGATCACGGCGCTGATCAACACCGATCAGCAGCGATTACGGGTCTATGTCCGCGTACAGATGGATCCGGGCAAGGAGATCCAGATCAACGGGGAGTGCAGCTGTTCGTCAGGAAAGAATTGTTCACATGTGGCCGCTGTGCTGATCAAGGTATTGCTGGATGAGCATGAAATACCGCTGGAAACCAGGAAGCCAAAACACCCCTTGGGACGACCCATGGCGGGGTTGCTGGACTATCCGCCTGGAGTGCATCAGCGCCTGATCTATCTCCTCCGCCCCGACCCGGTTGACCCCACCCGGATAGAAGTTGAGACCCGTTGCGCCCAGGCACTGAAAAACGGCGGTTACGCGGAGGATCGTATCTATGAACCCGCCTGGGCTCAGCGTGGAACACCTCCACGTTTTCTGCTGAAGACCGATCTCGATATTCTGGCTGGCCTGAATCAGGGGGAAAAGATAAAGCCGTCGCTCAAGGGTAAGTCAGGTGAACAGCTGCTGCGCGCCATGCTGGAGACCGGGCGTTGCCATCTGGAACATATTTCCGGGAAGACCCTGCGTCTGGGCAAGCCACAGTCTGCAGCCCCCTGCTGGGAAGTGAATTCCATCGGCAATCAACGGATCAGATGGCATGAACGCGCCACCATTTTCCTCGCCTCTCTCTGGCGCCTGGAGTCTGATCGATGCACCCCATTGGCGAGTGACCTGCCAGGAGCCTTGGTAGAGGAGCTGGTCGCCATGCCGGCCGTGACCCCGGAACAGGTTCCCAAAGTAACGGCCGACCTGCTAAAGCGCTTTCCTGACACCTCACTGCCACTCTTGCGACAGATCAGGGTTGAGCAACGTCCACCTGTGGCGCCTCAGCCCTGCCTGCATCTCAGCGGACAGGAGATGCCCCTGGCCTGCCTCTCATTCAAGTATCACGAAATCCGCATCGGCACCCGGGAACCCCCTTTGCAGTTCGAGGACGGCGCACAGGTACATCTGATCCGGGATGAACCCGCCGAGCAGCGCTGTTTAGAGCAACTCATCACATTGGGTTTTCGCATCCACGAGGGTCAGAGCAGGGAGAGAGCAACCGATTGTTTTTCACTGGCAGATGAGCCGCTCCCCTGGCTTGATTTTCAATCCCGCCAACTGCCGGAATGTGAGACGCAGGGTTGGCGGGTGACCTGTGACAAGGATTTCCCCCACCGCCTGGCCCGCCCGGACCACTGGTACACGGAACTCGAACCCCTGGGAACGGAGGCGGACGGCTACGGTATCAGCGTCGGCGTCGTTCTGGAGGGCCAGCGCATCAACCTCTTGCCAGTCCTGGTGCAGTGGCTGCACGAACTGCCACCGGACCGGCGCGGAGATAGACTGGAAGGGCTGATCCATGCGTACGGGATGGCCGTACCCCTGGAAGATGGCCGCTACCTGCTCCTCTCCCGAAACCGCGTTCGCCAGATCATGGGGACCCTGTTCGAGCTGCACGACAGCAAGCTCGACGAGATGCAACGTCTGCAGCTCAATCGCTTCCAGTTGGCCCGGCTGGCGGAACTCGACGAGTCGCCGGACGGTGAAACCCTGCATTGGCTGGGTGCGGAAGCGTTACACAGCCTGGCGGAGACCCTACGCGAGATTGAGTCTATCCCAGCCATAACGCCACCAGCGGGCCTGCGGGCGGAACTGCGTCCCTACCAGCAACAGGGACTGGACTGGCTGCAATTTCTGCGGACTCATCGACTGGGCGGCATACTGGCGGATGACATGGGACTCGGTAAGACTGTGCAGACCCTGGCTCATCTGCTGTACGAAAAAGAACAGGGACGATTGGACAGGCCCAGCCTGGTGGTCGCCCCCACCAGCCTGATGACCAACTGGCAGCGGGAGGCGCAACGCTTCGCTCCCGATCTGCGGACGCGGGTCCTGCACGGTCCCCAGCGGCATGAACTGTTCGAAGGAATGGGGAAACAGGATCTGCTGATCACCACCTATCCCCTGCTGCTGCGGGACCAGGACAGGCTACTGGTTCAGGAGTATCACCTGCTGATCCTGGACGAAGCCCAGGCCATCAAGAATCCCAAGGCCAAGGTCGGCGCAATCGCACGCCAGCTCAATGCCAGACACCGAATCTGTCTGACCGGCACGCCGATGGAAAACCATCTGGGAGAACTCTGGTCACTGTTCGATTTCCTGTTGCCCGGTCTGCTGGGAGAGGAGCATCAGTTCCGACGGTGTTGCCGTAAGCCGATTGAAAAATGGGGCGACGAATATCAGGCCGACCGGCTGCGCCGCCGCATCCGACCTTTCCTGTTACGGCGCACCAAACAGGCAGTAGCCCCGGAACTGCCGCCCAAAACAGAGATCCTGCGCACGGTGGAACTTGGGGAAACACAACGGGAACTCTATGAGGATATCCGTCAGAACATGTACCAACGGGTGCGTAAAGAGGTAGCTGAAAAAGGCCTCTCCCGCTGCGGCATCCTGATCCTCACCGCCCTGCTCAAGCTGCGTCAGGTATGTTGCGATCCACGCCTGATCAGCCCGGAAGAGCGGGGGCGGATCGAGGCCGGACACTCCGCCAAACTGGAACTGCTCATGGATCTGCTGCCGGAGATGATCGAAGAGGGGCGCCGCATCCTGCTCTTCTCCCAATTTACTTCCATGCTGGGGTTAATCGAGCAGGCACTGCAGGCTGCTGGCATCGACTACGTCCTGCTAACCGGTAACACCCGTGATCGGACCACCCCAATTGACCGTTTTCAGGCCGGCAAAGTGTCACTGTTTCTCATCAGCCTCAAGGCCGGCGGCGTGGGCCTCAATCTCACTGCGGCCGATACCGTCATCCATTATGATCCCTGGTGGAACCCGGCCGTGGAACGCCAGGCCACTGACCGGGCCCACCGCATCGGCCAGGAAAATCCGGTATTTGTCTACAAACTGATCAGCGAGGGCACAGTGGAGGAACGAATACAAATCATGCAGGAACGCAAACAGGCGCTGGCCGATGGGCTTTATGACAGCACCGGCGCCGCCGACCCCCAATGGACAGAGAACGACCTTGAGGAGCTGTTCGGGCCGTTGGCCTGAGTTCACTCCAGAGTTAAGATGACACCATGAGCCACCCTATCCAACAGGCCGTAGATCAGCTGCTCCTGGAGCAAGGCGAATACAGCCCCCTCGAACTTTTGCTGGCGGAGGGACGTCTGGATTACAGCGATTATGAGGCTTGGCGCGCCGGAGAGATCCCGCGTCTGGAACAGGTGTTGTTCGGCGACCCGGAAAAGTTGGACGGCCTTCTGGCCGAGGCCCAGGAGTATGCAGCTGCCCTGGCCCTGCAACCGGAAACCCTGCGCTACCACGCTTGGGGAGATGCCGGTGGGTCCCCCCTCAGCTTCAGTGACAACAACATCCGGGAGCAGCGCTTCCATACTGTTTTCCGCAAGGCCGAAGATCAGCCACAGTTCGATCTGTTCATGGACGCCACGGCAACCAACCTGGCCAATGGCATCGTCCTGGCGCTTATCGATCGCAACAACCACGAAGCCCATCGCCTGCTCGATCAGTTGTATGAGGTGGACCCGGGCCATCCCCGGCTGGGAGCGCTGGAAAGAATGGTTGAGGCAGGTGATCGGCTGGCCGAACCGGTCGCAGACTGCGAGTGGGAACTCCACTATCTGAAGGATGAACTTCTGCCTCTGGCCGAGAGGGAACTGGGACGTGAAAGCCGCAACCTGCTGGTGCCTCATTGGCGGCGACTCACCGACGCCCTCCAGGGCCAGGCCTTCGACCCCACCCAGCCAGAGCTGCATGCCAGCTACACGGCAAGCCAGGCCTTTGACTGGGAAAAGGTGCGCCGCACGACTCAGGAGGATCCCGACTGGCCACAACAAGTCCTGCTGCTGCGCCGTCACGCCCATGCCTGTGGACGCATGCACAATCTGCTGGAGTCCCTGCAAAGCTGGATCAGGCTATGCTGGTCTTCTCCCCATGAGGCGGTAGCGATCGCTACCGAAGCGGATACGGACTTGCAACGGATGTGGCGGCTTTTTCTAGCCCTGGACCCGGAACTGACCGCAGAGGATTTCCCTGCCTGGTTATTATTGATCCGCCCCGGCCTGGCGCAACAACTTCCGTCTCCCGAAGACGACGAACTCTGTCCACCGTCCTATGCGCGGGTCTATCACATGCTGCGAGATGGTCAACAGTCTCAAAACGCCCCGAATGCAACCGAGATACAACGGCGCGGCGAGCTGAAGCAGTTGAATCCGGAACTCTTTATCCATTTCATGCGCGCCAGAACGGCCCGCTGAAGCCACCGGGGCAGCACTGATGGCGTTTTTCCGGCTAAAGCACCTCAGCCAATCCTCTTAAAACCAATCGAGTCTGACCCCATTGATTTTTTCTGGGTGGTTTCTTCAACATATCGTTCTTTGATATCCAGTATCTCAGGCATCACTTCGTGGAACAGGGGCACCAGCGCGGGATCGAAGTGGCTGCCATTGCTGTCGTCGATCAGTTTTACCGCCGCTGCCAGCCATGGAGAGCGAAGCGAAGGCTGGTAGTCCCCGGTAGCCGCGAGGCCGCACTGCTTACCCGGCGTGCCTTGCGCCAGAGGGGAAGCAAAGTAGGCATCCGAGCGCGGCGTCCA
>JAESPE010000087.1 GCA_016756835.1 gamma proteobacterium endosymbiont of Lamellibrachia anaximandri
GACTGGACGCCGCGCTCGGATGCCTACTTTGCTTCCCCTCTGGCGCAAGGCACGCCGGGTAAGCAGTGCGGCCTCGCGGCTACCGGGGACTACCAGCCTTCGCTTCGCTCTCCATGGCTGGCAGCGGTGGCGGTCTCGACAGTCCGGGACTCGATCTACTGGCGTTAATGACCGGTTCTGAAGGCATGTTGGGAGTGGTTGTAGAGGTGCTGGTCAAGCTGTTGCCGATACCAACCAAGGCTCAGGTCATACTGGCGGCATTTGATGAGGTAGAGGCCGCAGGCAATGCTGTTGCCGCGATCATCGCCAACGGTATTATTCCTGCCGGGCTGGAATTGATGGACAACCTCTCTCTGTGCGCTGCAGAAGCGTTCATCCATGCGGGTTACCCGGTGGAAGCAGCCGCTATTCTGCTCTGTGAACTGGACGGCAGTGAGGAGGAGGTTGCCGTTTCGGTAAAGTTTGTCTGTTCCATCCTGAAGTCATCCGGTGCCAGCGAAGTGCGCATCTCCAAAGATGATACCGAGCGGCAGCGTTTCTGGGCCGGACGCAAGGCTGCATTCCCGGCGGTAGGTCGAATCTCGCCGGACTACTACTGTATGGACGGCACTATCCCACGCAAACAACTGGCGATGGTTCTGAAGAAAATCGCCGAGATGTCACAACGCTATGACCTGCGCTGCGCCAATGTCTTTCATGCCGGTGACGGCAATCTGCACCCTCTGATTCTCTACGATGCCAATATCCCAGGAGAGCTGGAAAATGCCGAGAAATTCGGTGGCGAGATCCTTGAACTCTGCGTAGCAGTAGGCGGCACCATCACCGGCGAACACGGTGTCGGTCTGGAGAAGATCAACCAGATGTGCGCCCAGTTTCCCGATGCGGAACTTGAGATCTTCCATGCAGTGAAGGCAGCCTTCGACCCTCATAACCTGCTCAATCCCGGCAAGGCGATCCCCACCCTCTCCCGCTGCGCTGAGTTTGGCGCCATGCATGTGCATGCCGGTCAGTTGCGCTTTCCGGAACTGGAGCGCTTCTGAGAATGAACAGCGAACAGGACATCACTGGAGCCCTCCAAGCCGCTGTAATCCAGGCTGCGGAGAGCGGACAACAACTCTGTCTGCAGGGTGGCAGGAGTAAAAATTTCTACGGCCGTGAATTGACCGGAGAACCCTTCGATCTGAACCAACACCGAGGCATCGTGGATTATGAACCCACGGAACTGGTTGTCACCGCCCGTGGTGGCACACCACTCACCGAGATCGAGGCAGCACTGGCTGCACAACATCAGATGCTCCCCTTCGAGCCACCGCATTTCACAGAGGCCTCGACAATCGGTGGCGCCATTGCGAGTGGTCTTAGTGGCCCACGCCGCCCTTGGTTTGGTGCTCCCAGAGATCTGCTGCTGGGGATCAAACTGCTGGATGGGCGGGGGCAGATTTTGAACTTCGGCGGCCAAGTGATGAAAAACGTGGCTGGATATGACCTTTCTCGACTTATGGCAGGTTCCTTGGGCACCTTGGGCATCCTGCTGGAAGTATCGATAAAAGTCCTGCCTCTGCCGCCACAGGAGTCAACCCTTTTATTCGAAGCCGACACAGAGAATGCTCATGCAATCACGCAGCGTTTAAGTCTGGATGCCGCCCCCATCTCCGGCAGTTGTCATAGGGATGGGCAACTGCACATTCGGTTGGAGTGCGATGAAACCAGGGCATCGCAACTCCAAAAACAATTCGGCGGGAGCCTGGTTGAAAATGCTGAAATGTTCTGGAGAGCACTTCGGGATCAGCAGTTCGCCTTTTTTCAGACTGACGCCCCACTCTGGCGGATCTCAATGCCGCCAGCAGCTGACTTCCATCTGCCGGGGAAACAGCTCATCGAATGGGGCGGTGCATTGAGATGGTTCAAGGGAGATCACTCAATGGAGGCCATCCGCTCCGCCGTCAGCGCAACCGGTGGTCACGCCACACTATTTCGGGATGGTGATCGCAGCGGCGAGATCTTCCATCCCCTGAATCCCACTATTGCATTACTGCATCAACGCCTGAAGCGGGTATTCGACCCCCAATTCATCTTTAACCCGGGACGGCTCTATCCTGAATAGACCAGCTTGTTTTTATTGGCTGCCGACATACGTTTGATCTCCATCTCCCGCCTCAGCGCATCTCCATGCGGGCCAACAGATTCCGTGTAGAGTAATTCGACCGGCAGTCTGCCACGAGTGTACTTGGCACCCTGCCCCGAATTATGCTTCTTGACCCGTGCAATCACATCCTTGGCAATCCCGGTATAGAGCGAGCCGTCACAGCACTTCAGGATGTAGACGTGCCATAAATCAATCGAATCATTCATCAACAGATCACACTTCCAACCAAGCAAAATTCTCAGAATCAGTTAACAATACTCAACACCAAAACAGCGTATCTCGAATAAGATTAATTTCCATATTCATACCTTATTCATACCTTTTCAAATATTCATGCGACGAGAAAATCACCCACAACATAGTATAGATCGCCATCCAACTTCCACGTTTTTCTGGAATTCTCCAGAATCCAGGTCCCGTTGAAAAAGTCGAAAAGATTTCATTGAGTCTGCCGATACCTACACTGATAACTTCTTTTTTTACCAGTCAAAATGACAGCAATAGTGATATATCTCAGAAAAAAGCCCGGAGACACGGCATGAAATATCTGATTCAGGCAATAGCAGCACTCTTCATTCTTTCCACCATTCAGCCTGCTGCAATGGCCCAGGAGCCACCCACGCTCACATTTGGCCTCGTACCACAGCAGTCTGCGACCAAACTGGCCCGTTTGTGGGGGCCGATAATGCAGTATATCGGGAAGAAGAGCGGCACCCGGCTTGTGTTCAAAACGGCGCCCAATATCCCGGAATTTGAACGACGCTGCGCCAAAGGCGAGTACGATATTGCCTACATGAACCCATACCACTACACAGTTTTCCACGATTCTCCAGGGTATGAAGTATTTGCCCGGCAGAAAAACAAACGGATTCGCGGAATCGTGGTGGTTAGAAAAGAGAATGCCATTCATTCCCTGCATGACCTCGCGGGAAAAACCCTCGCTTTCCCCGCGCCCGCAGCATTTGCCGCAAGTGTGCTCCCACGGGCGAATATCGCCAACAACGACATCCCCTTCTCGGCCAAATACGTCTCCTCTCACGACTCCGTTTATCGCAGCATTGCAAAAGGGCTCTATATCGCCGGTGGAGGTATTCAGCGCACATTCAACAACGTCGACCCAACAGTCAGAGAACAACTGAGGATACTCTGGACCAGTGGATCCTTTACCCCCCACGCATTTGCGGCACATCCAAGAGTGGATCCTGCGGCCATAACACGAATAAAGGAAGTCATGATCAACATGGAAAACGATCCGGAAGGCAAACGGTTACTTGCCAGCATCAATTTCAAAGGTATCGAAGTGGGAAAGAATAAAGACTGGGATGACGTACGGGCTTTGGGTATAGATCTCCTTAAAAAGCTGACCGAAGGCTGATAAGGCATGTCATTCAGACTCAAAACCATACTCGGTATCGCCGGCATAGAGGCGATACTGCTGTCGATATTGGTATGGAGCGGTCTGAATTTCCTGCGCCAGTCAAACGAAGAACAACTCATTGAGCATGCCTCGACAACGGCCACCCTATTTGCCACCACCACCAAGAATGCTGTTCTCTCTACCGACCTGGCCTCCCTTGAAAGCTTTGTTCAGGAGATACTCCGCAACCCCGGGGTGCTGTATGCAAGAGTAATGGACAATGAAACTGTTTTGGCTGAGGGCGGCGATCCTGAACTTCTCTCCCGCTCTTTTGCTGACGACATAAATCTGGAAGATGTCAGTGACCTGGTTTTCGACACCCATGCCGAAATCGTGGAAAGTGGTATCCATTTTGGCAGAGTGGAAGTAGGTATCTCCACCGACCGCATCACTGAAGGAATGAAGAAAGCCCGCAATTGGGCAATGACCATTGCCGGTGTCGAGATGGCCCTCACCGCACTGTTTTCCCTTATGCTCGGTCTCTACCTAACCCGCCAACTCAGGGAATTGCGGGATGCTTCAAGCAAACTGGCTGGCGGCAGCCTGGAACACCGTATTCAGGTACGCGGCAGGGATGAACTGGCACAAACCAGCATTGCCTTCAATAAAATGACAGAAGAACTACAGGCCAACGAGCAGGCCCTGATATTGGCCAGGGATGAAGCATGGCATGCAAATCAGGCAAAGTCGGATTTTCTCGCTCGCATGAGTCATGAGCTTTTCACGCCAATGAATGCCATCATGGGATTTTCCCAGATATTGGCAGCTGATCAGGATGAACCACTCACGCCAAACCAGTCGATGTCAGTCGACGAAATTCTTGCGGCCAGCAAGCGATTGCTAAGCTTGATCAATTCACTGTTGGATCTCGATCAGATCACCTCAAAGAATTTGACCTTTACTCTGGAGACGATCGATGCCGGGCAAGTGATAAAACATGTACTCGACGAAATTCAGACTACAGTCGCGCAACGACATATCAAGCTCGATGCTGTTCCACCCCCACAGCCAATATTAGTCACAGTAGACCGGAAACGCCTCACACAGGTTCTACAGGAACTGCTCAACAACGCCGTCAGATACAACCATGACCATGGCAGCGTATCTCTTGCGGTTGATACGAAGACACCCGGCATACTGCGCATTGATGTCACCGACACAGGAACGGGCATCACTCAAGAAGAGATGTCCACCATATTCGAGCCATTCACCCGTCATGCCGCCGATAAGATGACTGGTGGAAGAGGTATTGGACTCTCGATATCAAAACGGATAGTTGAACTCATGGGTGGAACTATCGGCGTTGAGAGCGAACCCGGTAAGGGATCAAAATTCTGGATTGAAATACCCACTGAACCGAAACTTTAAAGACTGGTCAAGTGGGCAAAAAATACAGGGCTTGCTAAAGAATTCGAGGCATAAAAAAAGGGCGCTCAATTTGAGCGCCCTTGGATCGGGAGGGGGAATCCGATCTTATTTTGCAGCTGCAGGCTGTGCAACCGGTGCCTGGGGGGCTACAGGTGCGTAGGGAGCGTAACCGTAGGGGGCGTTGTAACCGTAACCACGGTAGCTGTTGTGAGCGTTGCCGCGAGCGTTACCAGAGACATTCATGTTGAAAGCCATGTCTCCGTTACCCATGCCGTCAAACATACCGTTATTGTAGCCGTTGTCATTGAAACCCCAGAAAGCGTTGGCCTGGGTGGAAGCGATCAGAGCAGCGATGGCGATGATTTTTTTCATGATTGTTTACCTGTCAGTAATGTTTATAAATGTAGTTGATTCGTTTTTCGGTCTCAGTGACTCGATGGAGAAGCAGTATATAAGAATATTCTTAAATAGCAATTCTTTTTTCGCTGGAATGATAAATATTTGGATGGTTGCTGTGCAGGCCGTTGGAAACTTGCAGAATTCGAGACAGTCGTTAACAGTACAATGTTATTTGCCTGATCCGCTGCGACTGACAGGGCCTACGAACGGCAGACATTAAAAAAGCCGAAGTAGTAATCCACTTCGGCTTTTTCCTGATTGGTCCGGGCGAGATGATTCGAACATCCGACCCCCACAACCCCATTGTGGTGCGCTACCAAGCTGCGCTACGCCCGGAAAGGAGGGGCAATACTAGGCAGTTAACCAATCATTGTCAATCCAAAACGGGGCTATCTTTTTAGTATCTGCAGCAGGTCCTCGAGTTCGGCACGAAGCTGTTTCACGATCTGATGGCTCTGGTTCTGATCGTCTTTGGCCGTGTCGCCGGAGAGCTGCTGGCGGGCGCCGCCAATGGTGAATCCCTGTTCATAGAGCAGGCTGCGAATCTGACGAATCATGAGAACGTCGTGACGCTGATAATAACGCCGGTTACCGCGCCGCTTCACCGGCTTGAGCTGGGGGAATTCCTGCTCCCAGTAGCGAAGTACATGAGGTTTCACCTGGCAGAGGTCGCTGACCTCGCCAATGGTAAAATAGCGTTTGCCCGGAATCGAGGGCAGTTGGTTATTGCTGCTGCTGGGATCCAGCATAAGCTTCTACCCGTGCTTTGAGTTTTTGTCCGGGCCTGAAAGTAACCACCCGCCGGGCTGAGATCGGGATCTCTTGGCCGGTCTTGGGATTACGCCCAGGCCGCTGTTTCTTTTCACGCAGGTCAAAATTACCAAACCCGGAGAGCTTCACCTGGCTGCCCTCTTCCAGGGCCTGGCGAATCTCCTCAAAAAACATCTCCACCATCTCTTTGGCTTCGCGTTTATTAAGTCCGAGTTCCTCGAACAATCTCTCTGCCATGTCCGCTTTGGTCAGTGACATATCCTATTCTCTCAACTTCGCACCGAATTCTTTAGACAATCTTTTTAACACAGTGTCGACCACACCTTCAACTTCTTCATCAATAAGCGTGTGAGATTTTTCCTGTAAAATCAATCCCAATGCGAGGCTTTTTCGACCCGAATCTATGTTATCCCCAGTATAGACATCAAAAAGACGAATGTCTTTAACAATCTCAGGGGCTGCCTTCCGAACACAGGCACGCACTGCTTCAAACGTGACAGATTCGTCCACCACCAGCGCGATATCCCGGCGGATGGAGGGAAACTTGGAGAGCGGCTCAAATGCCGGCAGAAGACCCTTTTCAACACTCTCCAATAATATTTCAAAGAGGTAGGTGGCGCCCGAGAGATCGAGTTTTTTCTCCAGCTCGGGGTGCAACATGCCGATCCAGCCTACCAACTGCCCATGGTACTCGATGGTTGCCGTCTGGCCCGGATGCAACGCTGAATGCTCAGCTGGCTTGAAGACAAAACCATCGGCATCACCAGTCAGTGCAAGTACCGCTGCCAGATCCGCCTTGAGATCGAAAAAATCCACAGGAGCCGCCTGCGCGCCCCACTGTTCAGCAATCCGCTTGCCGGTAATCAGACCAGCCAGCATGGGATCCTGAGCGATCTTTTCGCCTTCACGACGGAAGCGCAGGCCGGATTCAAAGATCCGTATCCTGTCTTGCTGGCGGGATTGGTTGTATTGGGCGGTCTGCAGCAGACCCGGCCAGAGGCTGGTGCGCATCACCGACATATCGGCCGAAATGGGATTTGCTAGCTTGACCCCGGACAGATCCGGATCGACAGACTTCTGTAACTCAGGGCTGATAAAGGTATAGGTAACAACCTCCTGAAAATCCCTTGCCACCAGTAGATGTTTGGCCCGGTTGAGGTCGTAGGCCGTCTCCTGTTTGCCACGCATATCCATGCCGGACATGCCGCGATTGGTGGGAATCCTGGCGTAACCGTAGATGCGACCGATCTCTTCGATCAGATCCTCCTCAATTGAGATGTCGAAGCGGCAACTGGGCGCCTTGACCTGCCAGCCACTTTCAACCGTCTCCACTTGCATCTCCAGGCGAGTGAGGATATCGGCTATCTCCTCCGCAGAGACATCGACACCAAGGATTTTGTTGACACGAATGTGACGCAGCAGAATCTCGGGACGCGCCTCGATCTTATCCGGGCTGGCGACCTCGACAACCGGTCCCGGCTGACCACCGACGATCTCCATCAGCAGTGCAGTGGCGCGTTCCACCGCCTTTATCTGCAACTCAGGGTCGACCCCACGTTCAAACCGGTGAGACGAATCGGTATGCAGACCGTATGCGCGCGCCTTGCCTGCGATGGCGGTGGGCGTAAAGAAGGCACTCTCGAGTAGTATATCGGTAGTGGTATCTGTAACCCCCGAACCCTCACCACCCATGATGCCCGCCAGCGCCAGTGGACGCGACCCATCGGCGATCACCAGCGTATCGGACTTGAGTTCGATCTCCTGTGCACCCAGCAGGGTCAATTTTTCACCCGGAATAGCCAAACGTACCTGGATAGGTGCACTCAGCTGGTTCAGGTCGAAGGCGTGCATCGGCTGCCCCAGCTCCAGCAGAACATAGTTGGTGACATCGACTACCGGGCTGAGACTGCGAATGCCGCCCCGACGCAGGCGTTCCAGCATCCAAAGCGGAGTCTCGGATTTAGGTTCTATCCCTTTGATTACTCTACAGATATATCGCGGACAAGCCTCAGTTGCAGAGACATCCACGGCAAAACGATCTTCAATGGATGGCGCGATTGCAGGCATCTCAGGTGGTGTCACAGAGCAGCGATTGATAACCCCCACATCCCGTGCAATCCCAAGCAAGCCCAGGCAGTCGCCACGATCCGGGGTCAGATCTACGTCTATCACATGATCTTCCAAACCGAGAAAAACCCGAAAATCCTCACCCACCGGAGCATCCACCGGCAACGGCATGATGCCGTCGGAGGATTCGGCCAAACCCAGCTCGCTGGCAGAGCAGATCATGCCCAGCGACTGCACGCCGCGCAACTTAGCCTTCTTTATCTTGAAATCACCCGGCAGTCTGGCACCCACTACGGCAGTCGGCACACGCATACCCTGAGCGACATTGGCAGCCCCACAGATGATCTGCAACGGCTCATCACCTGCCACATTAACGGAGCAGATGCGTAGCTTCTGCGCATCTGGATGGGCTTCGATGGAGAGCACCTCGCCTACTACGACACCACTGAATGCCGGCGCTGCAGGCTCGACGGAGTCCACTTCGAGACCCGCCATGCTGAGCTGATCAGACAGTTCATCCGTTGAGACTTCCGGGTTGGCCCACTCACGCAGCCAGGCTTCACTGAATTTCATTTTATTGCCCGTATTAAATTTGAATCGTTTGTCCGGGAAAAACGCAAATGACGCGAGTATTTTTCAATTATTTTTTGCGTAATTTGCTTTTTTTACGGACTGAATAACTAAGCAAACTGCTTCAAAAACCGCAGATCGTTTTCGAAAAATAGTCGCAGATCGTTGACCCCGTAACGCAGCATGGTGAGCCGTTCAACACCCATACCAAAGGCATACCCGGTGTACTTTTCACTGTCGATACCGACGTGCCGAAATACCTCCGGGTGGATCATGCCGCACCCCAGCACCTCCAGCCAACCGGTGTGACTGCATACACGGCATCCATCACCTCCGCACATCACGCACTCGATATCCACTTCGGCGGAGGGTTCCGTGAAGGGGAAATAGGAGGGACGGAAACGCAGTTTTAATTCGCGTTCGAAGAAGCTGGTGAGGAAGTCGTAGATCACGCCCTTCAGGTCGGCGAAGGAGACATCCTCATCCACCAGAAATCCCTCCACCTGATGGAACATCGGCGTGTGAGTCAGATCGGAGTCACAGCGGTAGACACGCCCCGGCGCGATGATCTTCATCGGCGGCTCGCCCTCCTCCATGGTGCGGATCTGCACCGGTGAAGTATGGGTACGTAGCAGCATATGCGCATCGAAATAGAAGGTATCGTGCATCGCCCGCGCAGGGTGGTGCGCGGGAATATTGAGGGCTTCGAAGTTATGGTAGTCGTCCTCGATCTCGGGTCCCTCCACCACCTCATAACCCGCATGGGCAAACAGAGTCTCGATGCGTTCGAGGGTGCGGGTTACCGGGTGCAGTCCACCGCTCTGCAGACCACGCCCGGGCAGGGTCACATCGACCCGTTCCGAAGAGAGGCGCTCTGCCAAAGCCTGCGATTCAAGCAGCACTTTACGCTCATCGATGGCTACCTGCAGGGCCTGCTTGGCTTTGTTTATCGCCTGTCCGGCTTTGGGACGTTCCTCTTTTGGCAGGGTACCCAATTTCTTGAGCTGACCGGTCAGGAGACCGCTTTTGCCGAGGTATTTAACCCGTACCTCATCCAAAGCCGCCAATCCGGCAGCCGCTGCGATCGCCGCTTCAGCCTCACCGACCAGTTGTTCGATATCCAGCGGGGATTCCATCTGTAACAAACCTTTTACCTGTGGATTGGAATACGCATAGTGCGATCCGAATCAATGCACACATCACCAATAAAAAAGGGAAAGGCCTTCAGGCCTTCCCCCTTTTCGAGTCATTTCGTCCACCGCTTAGGTGATGGACGACGACAAGCGTTTAGCTGGAGAGAGCGGCCTTGGCCTTTTCTGCCAGCGCGGCAAAAGCCGGCTTGTCGTGTATGGCCAGATCGGCCAGCATCTTGCGATCGATCTCGATCTCGGCGATGTTCAGACCATTGATCATACGGCTGTAGGAAAGACCGTTGTCACGCGCACCGGCGTTGATACGGGCGATCCACAGGGCACGAAACTGGCGTTTCTTCTGGCGGCGGTCGCGATAAGCATACTGGCCGGCCTTGATGACGGCCTGCTTGGCAACACGGTAAATTTTGCGACGGGCTCCATAATAACCCTTGGCTTCATCAAGCACCTTCTTATGGCGGGCATGTGCTTGTACACCACGTTTAACTCTTGGCATTGTTCAAATCCGATTCGTTGTAATTAGGCGTATGGCATCATGCGACGTGCTACTGCTACGTCAGCCTTGGCCAAGGTTGCTGGAGAGCGCAAGTGGCGCTTCCGCTTGGTGCTCTTCTTCGTCAGGATATGACGACGATGAGACGCGTTTCGTTTGAACGAACCGGATGAGGTGCGTTTGAACCGTTTGGCCGCACCACGATTAGTCTTTATCTTAGGCATTGCTTTCTAAACTCCGCGATTTGTAACGCCACATGGCGTTTTGGATTACTTTTTCTTGGGGCCCAGCACCATCACCATCTGGCGGCCTTCCATCGCAGGTTTCTGCTCCACCTGACCATATTCGGCCAAATCGGCTTCCACCCGCTCCAGGAGTTCCAATCCCAGCTCGCGATGCGCGTGCTCACGACCACGGAACCGCATGGTCACCTTGGTCTTGTCCCCATCTTTCAGGAAACGTATCAGGTTGCGTAGTTTTACCTGATAATCCCCTATTCCCGTCCCTGGCCGAAATTTGATCTCTTTGACCTGAACCTGCTTCTGCTTCTTCTTGGCGGCTTGTTTCTGCTTCTTTGCATCGAAGATAAACTTACCGTAATCCATAACGCGGCAAACCGGCGGCTCCGCGTTAGGTACAATTTCCACCAAATCCAAACTAGCCCCGCTGGCGACCGTTTTGGCCTCATCCAACGAAACGATACCCAATTGTTCGCCTTCAGCGCCCACAAGTCTGACTTGCGAGCCAGTAATCTGGTCATTCAGGCGATGCTTTTTAGGTGCAGCGATAACAGTTTCCTCCGAAGAACTTCAATTCCGATAAGTAGAAAAGCACCGGCATTCCGGTGCCTTACGCCACTTAGTTCACACGCTTTGTGACATCTTCATCCAAACGTTTTATAAACTCGTCCATCGGCAAACTACCGAGGTCCTCGCCCGTGCGCGTTCGAACCGCCACTGTGCCCTGCTCCATTTCCCGGTCGCCAACGACCAACAGATAGGGCACCCGCATTAACGTGTGCTCGCGGATTTTATAGCCAATCTTCTCGTTTCTCAAGTCCGATTCGACCCGAAAACCGTTATCTCGCAGGCGTTTGACGCAATATTCGGCATATTCGGCCTGCCGATCGGTGATATTCATAATCACGGCCTGCACCGGTGAGAGCCAAACCGGCATGGCTCCGGCGTAGTGTTCGATAAGAATACCGATGAAACGCTCCAGGGAACCGAGTACCGCCCGATGCAGCATTACCGGGACCTGTTTGCTGTTGTCCTCGGCGATATAGTGAGCGCCAAGACGCTCGGGCATGGAGAAATCGAGCTGGATAGTACCCAACTGCCAGACCCGATTGAGGCAGTCACGCAGGGAGAATTCGATCTTCGGGCCATAGAATGCGCCCTCCCCCGGTTGCAGCTCCCATTCAAGATCCTTATGGTTGAGCGCGTCTTCAAGTGATTTCTCCGCCTTATCCCATATAGCGTCTGCTCCCACACGTTTTTCAGGTCGTGTTGAAAGCTTGACCAGGATCTCTTCAAAGCCAAAATCACGATAGACTTCAAACAGCAGATCGATGAATGCGGAGACTTCGGAGAGAATCTGATCCTCGGTGCAAAAAATATGGGCATCGTCCTGCACGAAGTTTCGGACCCGCATCAGACCATGCAGGGTGCCGGACGGTTCATTGCGGTGGCAGGAGCCAAACTCCGCCAGACGCAACGGCAGATCACGATAACTCTTCAGCCCATGATTATAGATCTGAATGTGGGCAGGACAGTTCATCGGTTTGATGGCGTAGTCCCGATTCTCTGAATGAGTGGAGAAGATCATGTCACCAAACTTGTCCCAGTGACCGGATTTCTCCCACAGGGTGCGATCGATGATCT
This sequence comes from gamma proteobacterium endosymbiont of Lamellibrachia anaximandri, assembly GCA_016756835.1. GTDB lineage: Bacteria > Pseudomonadota > Gammaproteobacteria > Chromatiales > Chromatiaceae > QGON01. The sequence continues at coordinate 12,266 of JAESPE010000087.1, forward strand.
GTGGCGTACGCACCTCCTGGTAGCCGTGATCCCGCAGTTTTTCACGCACATACTGTTCGACAACAAGGTAGATGCTCCAGCCCTTATCGTGCCAGAAGACCATGCCCGGCGCCTCTTCCTGGGTATGGAACAGGTTCTGAGTCTTGCCTATCTTGCGATGATCGCGTTTCTCCGCCTCTTCGAGCCGGTGCAGGTAGGCCTTTAACTCCTTTTTGTCACGCCATGCAGTGCCGTAGATGCGCTGCAGCATCACGTTGTCGGAGTTGCCACGCCAGTATGCGCCGGCCAGCTTCATCAATTTGAAGCCCTTGCCAAGCTTGCCGGTACTGGGCAGATGGGGGCCACGGCAGACATCAAACCAGTCACCCTGGCGATAGATGATGACCTCTTCCCCTTCAGGGATGATGTCCTGAATGATCTCGACCTTGTACTCCTCACCCAGTTCGGCGAACCTTTTGACCGCCTCATCACGGTCCCATACCTCCCGTTCCAGAGGCAGATCACGCTTGACGATCTCCCGCATACGCTGCTCGATTTTTTCCAGATCCTCTGGAGCAAAGGGCTCTTCGCGGGCGAAATCGTAGTAAAAACCATCCTCAATAGCAGGGCCGATGGTTACCTGGGTGCCGGGAAACAGCTCTTGCACCGACTGGGCCATGATATGAGCTGCATCGTGACGCATCAGTTCCAGCGCGTCCTCATCGCGACTGGTGACGATAGCCAGTTCGCAATCTCCACCCAATATATAAGAGGTGTCCACCAGTTCACCGTCAACACGACCGGCAAGAGCCGCCTTGGCCAGGCCGGGACCGATATCGGCCGCAACATCATGAATGCTGACCGGTTGGTCGAATTCACGCCGGGAACCATCAGGCAGGGTAATAACAGGCATTTCTACTCCTCATCAGTGGTAGCCCATACGAGAGGCCACTTGATCTTAAACCGCTAAAATTAATCATTTAACCCGTCTGGATGGAACATCGGCAATGAAGCGGCTGGCCGCTTCTCCCAACACTCCAGATCCAGAGAATGCGCGACTCTAGCATAGACCTCACATGTCTGACCATTACCCAGGGCAGACAGGCAAAAATGTGAAGCAGTCGGCCTTCCATTACTTCAAGAAAACAGAGTTTGTGTCGATAATCAATATTGACCGGAGCTATGGTTTGATTCCGGCAACTACAAGCAAGATCAGATGCAGACAGTGAGCGCAGAATTTTCCGAAACACCCGCTTCGCAAGAAGTCCATGAAAAACCGGTCATTCTGATTGCAGATGATTCCCGGGTGGTACGGGCATCTCTGCAAAAAATTCTCAGAAATGATTTCACTGTAATCGAGACAAAGGACGGCGAGGAAGCCTGGAAAAAGCTCACCGAAGCTCCGCTGGTACACGTCGTATTTTCCGATCTGTCGATGCCCAATCTCAATGGCTTCGGCCTACTCGACAGAATCCGTCAATCAACAAACCCCGATATCCGGGAGATACCCTTCGTGGTGATCACCGGCAACGAGGACAACGAGAAGATCCGCACCAATGCACTGAAATGCGGTGCAACCGATCTTATCATCAAACCGTTCCAGCCAATCGAAATCACTGCACGCGCCAAGGCCTGCGCCAACAATCACCAGAAGATGCTCGATGCCGCCGCAAGGATTCAGCATGAGTCGATCATCGATCCGATCACAGGCCTTGCCAATCTGCACTATTTCACCCAGCGAGCAAGAAAAGATCTCGCATTTGCCCTCCGACACAAAAACGAACTGGCACTGGCTCTGCTTGAGATTGATCAATTCGAAAAGATAGCTGCGCAAAACAGCAATTCTGTGACTAACAGAATCCTCAATGCAACAGCCCAGTTAGTGAAGAAACAGGCGCGCACAGAAGATACTGCAGCCTATTTCGGTGATGGCAAGTTTGCTCTGCTGCTACCCGCGACTAATGACATTCGTGCGAAATACCAAGGCAAGCGTGTTCTCAACGGCATCAAGAAACTTGCACTGGCTAATGGAGATAAGATAACCGCCAGTCTGGGTATTGCAGCACCTGACATAAAACCCGGAATTCTGGTCAGAGACCTGCTGGTCATTGCCCAAAGACGTCTGAATAATGCTCTCACCGCTGGTGGTGACCGTATTATCAAGAAGGATTCATCACCGCCACTAAACAGCGTACCTGCATTACCAGGAGACACCCCGACCCCGGACAGTCACAGTACTGAACCGGCCGACCCAGTCTCTGGATCATATCTGAATGCATCCATCCTCTTCCCGCCGGACACAAGCGATCTCCTTGACTCGAACAGTGAGACTCGGGAGCAGTTGGAAGAGGAAGTGGAAAACCTGCGTACAGAAGTTGAAATTCTACGCATGCGGGCAGAAGCTGCGGAACGGTCCCAGGATAAATTGGCCAGATCAGTATCGGTTCACCGGGAACTGGAGGAGGAGCTACAGACTCTACAGGCCGAATATCAGGCAATGCGCAACCGGGCAAAAGCAGCCGAATTGACCAATGCCCAGCTCTCAAAAGCCTCTTCCACAAGGTTACAGGCCGAACAGGAGGTTCAACAGTATATTGAGGAAGAAAACTCTCAGTTGAAGGGGGATAACGATACCTTCCGACAACGCGCCGAAGCCGCTGAAATAGCGTCACGCAGCGCCAGAGCAGATGTGGAACGATTACAGACACTACTTGAAACTGCCAATGAGCAGTTCGAGGCACAACTGGCCAGCGAGCAAAAAGCCCGGGCAGAAGCTGAACACCGAGTCAAACAACTCAAATCCGGCAATATCGATTGGGCTCCAGTAAAACCACAGGAGACACCTGCAGCAACCCACCAGCCGAGAGCGGTTCCTGTCGCCAAAGCTGCAGTCAGGGAGGTTGAGTCAACACCGAAAAAACACTGGTCACTGCTTCTTGCGCTGCTCACAGTTGCGTTGATCAGCATCGGAGCAGCAATCTATTTCACCGACATCTTCGGCTCAACTGTAGAGCCCATCCGACAGGCACTCATCGAAAAAAATGAGCCCGGCCAGACAATCCTGCAAGAACCCATTCCCATCCCGGTCCAAGACTCACTGGAGCTGGAGCATGCCGGCAATACACTAGACATCGTAGACGCGCCATCTTATGAAGATTCCCGGGAAGCGGCGGAAGAGCGGGTTCGGCAAGCTGCCGAGCACGAGTTTAATCGTTTAAAAGCGAGCACCAAGACTAATTGACGCTTTCCAGCCTGAATAAAATAGGCCTGAGTCAAATTTACATTCAAATTCAACGATTCAGCTGAATTCGACACCACTCTCAAGTATCAGACTCAAAGGACCAGCTGTCTATTCCGCTGGTTTGTATTCAAAAATCGACGCGTGCAAAGGCCAGCCGGACTGATCCACCACCACAACCGTCCATTTCCCCAGCATGCTGGGATTCAGGGTCTTCTGTGAAAAGACCCGCCAGCGGGGTCCACCCACTTCAAAGGGGATCTCGGATATCACTTGGCCATCAAACTCCCACCGGTGCGTAACCTTGCGCCCCTGCAAATTCCTCAGGTCGGTGAAAAAGTAAATGCTGGTGGCAGAGTTTTCCAATACCACCATCCGGTCTAGAGGTTCACGCGCTTCAATTCCGGAAGTAAATACTGCACGAGCCACTCGCGCATCAGGTATGGGTGATGAGTCGGGTGGCTCAGCGAATGCTGGAAGGCTCACCACGACAAGTAGATAAGCCCTTGCAAGGAAACATCGCCACTGCTTTTTACCGCACATGAATTTGGCCTTCCCAAAAACTTTTTCTCGCAATTCAGGATATCGAGAAAGTATAAACGCGAATTCTTTTGTAAAACTGATCACGACCACAAAACCGTTATATTTTTGGTTTTTTTACAGGTGGTGTCAATGGACTAAATACCCTGCCATCCGCACGCAGAAACCGTATGAAGAATTCGAACAAAATCACAAGTGAGTCTTCGACCTCGTGAAAGATTTTGGGACATCCCAGTCCCCAAAATCGACTCGGCCTTCGACAGCCTGTTTGTGCCCCGGCCGTCCCGGTCACTGGCACTACGCGACAACCTC
>JAESPE010000088.1 GCA_016756835.1 gamma proteobacterium endosymbiont of Lamellibrachia anaximandri
CCGGGACGGCCGGGGCACAAACAGGCTGTCGAAGGCCGAGTCGATTTTGGGGACTGGGATGTCCCAAAATCTTTCACGAGGTCGAAGACTCACTTGCATGCTTTTTCATCCAACAGGGAGAGACCGCGCGGCAGTTGCTCATCACTGTCACTTTTGCCTTGGTATGCTTCCAGTTTTTTGACATCCAAACCAGCTTTTTCCAGGGCGGAACGCAGTTTTTCCAGATTGTTCTGAATCAGCGAGGTTGTTTCCGCCTGCTCAGCCCAGAGTACGCTTGAGATTGCCTCTCCCTGCAGACGTAGCTGTACACGCATGGGACCCAGTGGTTCCAGATTCATGCGCAGGGTCAGGCTCCAGACTGCATCCTCTTTTTCGCCGCTCTTCCCGGGTTCCTTCTGTAACCGGATCCGGAAAACATCCAGTTGTTCGTTATGCCGGATAGGTAGTTCAAACTGCCAGGTCTGTCGTGTCGGGTCTTCTTGCGGCAGAGAGGCGAGTTGATTGGATTGGATACGTGCCAGACCGCCGTCAAGTTGTTTCAGCAGATCCAGCAGAAACCGAAGCGGGGAATTGGGTGGTAATGGAGTGCCGCTACTATCGGATGCTGCTAGTGCGGCGGTGGATTGCTGAGGATTCAGGCCCTTCCCAGGTAGCAGAGTGTTGATCAGTTCAAATAGTCTGAGCAGGTTGAGTTTGAGGTCAGCGGGGTTGCCGCTGCCCTGCAACAGATGGGCTTCAGTAAAGAGACCGCTGTTTTGCAAAGCTGTCCGCAATTGCTGCTGGAATTGAGGCTGGTTGGTGGAGAGCAGGCGGCCGACCAATCCTTCAATTGCCTGGCGTACATTTCCAGGCGCTGGGCTGCTGCTGGTATTCGACAGTTGGATGGCAATTTTGTCAAAGAGTTGAGCCAGTGGCTGCTGGCGGGGGAGAAGTGTCTTCAGTGCATTGGCCTGCAGCTGCTCCCGGCTGAGGTTTGTGAGCAGGCGTAACTCTGGAAACTCACCCCCCTTTTCAACGCTCAGCGTGAGGTGCTGTCCATTTTTTATCGCTACTTGGGTCTGGGCGATCAAACGGGTCACGCCGATCTGTAGTTTGAGCTGGCTGTTCTGGGTGTCGCTCAGTGCCGTCGCCTGCAGTATCTGTCCCGGTTTGAGGTTCTGTATCGGGTTCTCCCGTGGCAGTGCATTGGGTAGAGGCAGGACAATGTTGGAACCAGGTATGCGCATTTGTGATTCTGCTGAAGGCGTTGTTGGGAAAAAGTATATGCCACATGAATGTTTCTGGCAGTGAAAATCATTCAACTCATCAGGATTGTTGCCGATAAACTTACGAAATACCCGGAAAAATTGGACGATATGACCGATCAGACACTAGACAATACCCGCCTCTGGTTTTTGCGCAGTGAGGGTATCAAACGAGGTCCCTACCCGAGCGGGCGCATCCGGCGCATGCTGCTTCAGGAAGAGATCGGGCTGGATGTGGAGATCAGTGCGGACCGCCGCAACTGGAAACCCATAGGTGGGGTTCCGGAGGTGGTTCCCCTGCAACTGCGGGCAGCAAGCGGTGATGCCTCTGCGCAAAAAACACTGGAAGCGCGTGATCAAACCGATGTTTTATCTGCTGACAGATCGAAACGAAAATTTCCTTTATTGGCTATGATTGTCAGTCTGCTGGTCTTGGGAGTTGTTGTCGGCCTGTCACTCTGGTCCGGGATGCCCAAGAGGATGGATGATTCCCAGTGTAATTCACCAGCCGCGCCAGGGGTTAACTGGCGTAGCTGCCTCTTGTTGGCTGTAGATGTGGGATCGGCCAGCCTGAGAGGGGCGACGCTGAACAGTGCGGTGCTACGACAGGCCAAACTGACTGCTACGGATCTCCGTGAGGCCGATATGCGTTATGCCGATCTTCGTTATGCGGATCTCAGTTATGCGCTGATGGAGAAAGTCTCTCTGATTGGCGCAAATCTTCAGGGTGCAGATCTGACAGAGGCCGACCTCGTCAACGCGGATCTGCGTTTTGCCGACCTGCGCGGTGCCCGAATGCAGGGCGCGGCACTGGAAGGTGCCAGGCTTGATGAAACGATTTGGGTCGATGGGGTGGCCTGTGGCACCGGTTCTGTCGGCAAGTGTCTACGCAAGGGGGCTGGGCCGTAGGCCCGATCAAGCTCGCGGATCGGGCAATCCGGGATTGCAACGAAGAAGTGAGCCACCGGTTCCGCAAACTTGAAGCGGCCTATGCATTAATCAGGAAACACCTCGGTTTCGTAGCGATGGATCTCCAACGTCTCCGACCAATGGTTTTCGGGCAAACCTGCCTTGCGTTTCAGATGCCGAAGAAAATCCTCGGCTTTCGGTAGTGACTCCCAGACAGAAGGAAGAAAGGTGCCTCTGGCCATCCCGTCCACCAGGATGAGTCCATCGATCCCAGGGCGCAGCTGCTGAATCAGGTCGCTCTCGGATTCGAAGGGGAGGGGTACAGCGGGTGTGAGCACAGAGAGGTGAATGTCGAGTTCGTCATATTCATGGGGCGACAGCGGCGGAAATCGGGGATCGCGAAAGGCGGCAGAATAGGCATTTTCCGCCACATCCTCGATCAGTGGCTTCATTGCCTCCAGGTGTCCAATGCAACCGCGCAGTCGACCACGCTTGTTTAATGTCACAAAGCTGGCGCGAATTGCCTGCAACTCTGCACTGTAATCTGCAGCCTCGACAGGCAATGATCTGCCTTTCTCCAAACCGTTTCGGATCGATGCATGGGCGACCTCCAACAGCGTTTTCCAGCCATTGTCGCTGAGGTTTTTTTTCGGTTCGATAGACATTCTGGTTTTCCAATAAGGTGTGATTTTCTCTGCCGTCTAATAGAACCATGGGTCGATTTTTTTCAAAAAGCAAGGCTGGATAAGCCTGAGAACATCCGCCATAATCCGCCTCCCCATTCACCAGTCTGGCGTGCTCATATGTGGTTTAAAAATCTTCGTATCTACCAACTTCTTAAACCCTTCGCGCTGTCGGAGGAAGAGCTGCAGATACAGTTGGCGGAACGGGAGTTTCGAAGTTGCGGCAGCATGGAACCTGCCACACTCGGCTGGACATCGCCGCTGGGCAGGCGATCTGAGCGTCTGGCCCATGAAGTGAACGGCAGCATCATGCTCTGTCTGCGGCAGGAGGAGAAGGTACTGCCCGCGTCAGTGGTCCGGGAGATGGTTGAAGAGAAATCCGTATTGATTGAAGAGGCGGAAGCACGCCAGGTCTCCCGGCGGGAGAAGGGCGAGATTCGGGAGGAGATCATCCAGGATTTGATGCCCAGGGCGTTCACCAAATCGGCAAGGATCTACGCCATGATCGACCGGACCAGCGGCTGGATTCTGGTCGACGCTGCCTCGGCCAACAAGGCGGAAGCACTGCTGGGACTGCTCCGGGAGACCCTGGGAACCCTGCCGGTCCGCCCTTTGGATGTTGCAGTCGCTCCGCCCTCCGTGATGACCGAGTGGGTGCGCCGCCCGGAACAGTATGGAGACTTTCTCCTGCAGGACAGCTGTGAACTCCAGGATGCCTCAGACGAGAAGGCGATTGTGCGCTGCAAGGGACATGATCTGGGTGCACAGGAAGTGCTCAACCACCTGGATGCGGGAAAACAGGTGGTCAAATTGGCGGTAGAGTGGAATGAGCGGCTCTCCTGCATGATTGAATCAGATCTTGCGCTAAAGCGGATAAAGTTCCTGGATATCATCCAGGAGGAGGCCGCTGATAGTGTGGCTGAGGATGATATTGCGCGGTTTGATGTCGACTTTTCCCTGATGGCCCTGGAGTTTCGCCGTTTTCTGCCTCGCCTGCTGGAACTCTTCGGCGGCGTACAGGATGAAAATTAAGGGACTTTGATGACGTTTCGTCCAGATCAATTCCTTAGTGAAATGCAGGGTTTATTGATCTGCGTCATATTGGAGTCAATTAAGAATGGCTAATATTGCCTCCAGCTACACGCGGATTGGTCGTTTCCGTGGATAAGCGCTAGTCTGCGGGTGAGCAAATTCGATCCTTTTAGCCTCCTGGATCGGTTCTCACCCGCTTTTTTTTGCGCATAAAAAACGGCCCCGGCATACCTGCCAGATTCCGTTCTTTCCAGGCCATAATCACCCGGATTCCTACCAACTCACAGTAGGCCTGATCAAGCGTAGCGGATCAGGCAAAATCTGCTAGTGGCCATAGTACTCCTTGAACCACTTGGCGAAGGCCGCTACACCATCTTCAAGCTTGGTGTCAGGTTTGTAACCCGTGTCCTTAATCAGGCTGTCCACATCGGCATAGGTGGCAACCACGTCGCCGTCCTGTAATGGCAACATGTTCAGTTCGGCTTTCTTGCCAAGACTCTCTTCCAGCAGCTCAATGTAGCGCATCAGCTCTGTCGGGTTATTGCTGCCGATGTTGTAGAGACGATAGGGCGCTTTACTGCTGGCGGTGTCCGGGTGATCGCTGTCCCAGTCGGGATTTGGCTGGGCCGGACGATCCAGCACCTGAATCACGCCTTCAACGATATCGTCGATGTAGGTGAAATCCCGTTGGTGCTTGCCATAGTTGAAGACATCGATGGGTTCGCCCTTCATGATCTTTTGGGCAAATTTGAGCATTGCCATGTCGGGACGGCTCCAGGGTCCATAGACGGTGAAGAAGCGCAAGCCGGTGGTGGGCAGGCGATAGAGATGGCTATAGGTGTGGGCCATCAACTCATTGGCCTTTTTGGTGGCTGCATAGAGACTCACCGGGTGATTCACATTGTCGTGAACCGAAAAGGGCATGGAGGTATTGGCGCCGTAGACAGAACTGCTGGAGGCGTAGACCAGGTGTTCGACGCCGTTATGACGACACCCTTCGAGAATGTGTCCGAAGCCCATCAGGTTTGAATCAACATAGGCCAGCGGATTTTCGATGGAGTAGCGAACTCCCGCCTGGGCTGCCAGATTGACTACGCCGTTGGGCTTGTATTTGGCGAAACAGTCTGCAATGCCTTGGCGATCTTCCAGTTCGAGCCGCAGATCGGTGTAGTTCGGGTGATCCAGGGTACGGGCCAGGCGAGCCTTCTTTAGTTCTACGTCGTAATAGTCGTTGAGGCAGTCGATGCCGATGACCTCGTCACCACGGTCCAGCAGCCGCAGTGCCAGAGCTGAACCGATGAAACCGGCGCTGCCAGTTATCAATACCTTCATTGGGGAGTTCCTTTTCGTAAACTAGCGCTAAATTGGGATCAGCTTAAATCGTCGACGTACCAGTCCATCGCTTCATCAAGACCGGGTCCGATCTTGTGAGTCGGCTCATATCCCAGCAATGTTTCTGATTTGGAAATATCGGCCAGAGAGTGCAGAACATCCCCGGCGCGGAAATCCCTGTAGGTTGGAGAGGACCCTTTGAGATGAGGAAAGCGCTTTTCCAGCAGTATACGGATCTCTTCGTACAAATCGGTCAATGTAGTGCGGTCGCCGACGGCAACATTATAGACTTGGTCGACCGCATCAGGGTTTTCTGTGGTTGCGCCCAACAGATTGGCCTGTACGGCGTTGTCGATATAGCAGAAATCCCGGCTCGTTTTACCGTCACCATTGATGAAGACCTCTTCATCCTTGATCATGGCATCGACCCACTTGGGTATGACGGCTGCGTATGCCCCATTAGGGTCCTGACGTTGCCCAAAAATATTGAAATAGCGCAGGCCGATGGTCTTGAAATCGTAGCAACGGGCAAATACGCTGGCATATTGTTCGTTGACGACCTTGGTGACCGCATAGGGAGAGAGCGGGTTGCCGATCTTGTCTTCAACCTTGGGCAGACCCGGGTGATCACCATAGGTGGAACTGGAGGCCGCGTAGACAAACCGTTTGACGCCGGCATCACGAGCCGCCACCAGCATATTCAGATAGCCGGTGATGTTGTTCTCATTGGTGGTGATCGGATCGTCCAGGGAGCGGGGTACCGAACCGAGGGCTGCCTGATGCAGCACGTAATCGACACCGTCGCAGGCTTTTTTGCAGTCATCCAGAGAGCGGATATCACCTTCGATGAAAGTGAAGTTGTTCCACTGAGCTTCCGAGACCTGTTCCTGCACCTTGTCGAAATTGTAGCGATGCCCAGTACAGAAGTTATCCAGGCCGACAACGGACTGGTTGAGCTTCAACAGGGTTTCCAACAGGTTAGAGCCGATGAAACCGGCAACGCCAGTCACCAGCCAAGTGGACTGGTTGCTTTCCAGGTGTTGTTTGAGCTTATCGTAGCTATTCATAAAGTCTGTATTCCAGGTCGTTTTACTGCTTACAGACGACCGTCGACATCATCCACAGGCAGAAGGTTCTTAACATCGAAGAGCACACCGTCAGGTTTGCACAGGGAGCGGATCTTTTCACTGCCCATCTCGGCAAACTCTTTGTGTGACACGGCCAATATAACGGCATCATAGTGCCCTTCCTTTAGCGTATCGATGGTGCGAATGCCATATTCGTGCTCGGCTTCGTCAGGATTGACCCAGGGATCATAGACGTCCACAGAAGTGCCGTAGTCCTGGAACTCTGCAACTATATCCACCACGCGGGTATTGCGAAGATCCGGACAGTTCTCCTTGAAGGTGAGGCCCAGAACCAGTGCCTTGCTGTCGGTGGAGGCGGTACCGCGTTTCATCATCATCTTGATGACCGAGTGAACCACATAGGCGCCCATGCCATCGTTGAGCCGGCGACCCGCAAGGATGATCTCCGGCTGGTAGCCGATCGATTGCGCCTTGTGTGTCAGGTAGTAAGGGTCGACGCCGATGCAGTGACCGCCAACCAGACCGGGGCGGAAGGGGAGAAAGTTCCACTTGCTGCCGGCGGCCTCAAGTACCTCCAGGGTATCGATTCCGAGACGATTGAAGATCAGCGCCAGTTCGTTGATCAGGGCAATGTTGACATCGCGCTGGGTGTTTTCGATGACCTTTGCCGCCTCGGCAACCTTGATGCTGCTGGCCTTGTGGGTACCGGCAGTGATGATGCTGCGGTAGAGTTCATCGACGAAATCCGCCACTTCGGGCGTGGAGCCTGAGGTCACTTTCTTGATAGTGGGCAGGCGGTGCTCTTTGTCGCCGGGGTTGATCCGCTCAGGGCTGTAACCGACAAAGAAGTCCTTGTTGAAGGTCAGGCCGGAGTCCGCTTCCATGATCGGTACGCAATCCTCTTCGGTGGCACCTGGATAGACCGTGGATTCGAAGATGGCGATATCACCGGGTTTGATCACCTTGCCCAGCGCATGGCTGGCGCCGATCAGCGGCGAAAGATCGGGCTGTTTATGCTCGTTGATCGGGGTGGGGACTGTGACGATAAAGACGTTGCACTCTTTGAGGTCATCCAGATTGCTGGTGTAGGTAAGGTGGGGCACCTTTACGAGTTCTTCGGGCTCCACTTCCAGAGAGCTGTCACGGCCCTCTTTCAATTCCTGAACCCGTGCCTCGTTGATGTCGAGACCGATAGTAGGAAATTTCTTTCCGAACTCCACTGCCAGTGGCAGCCCTACATAACCGAGGCCAAGCACGCCGATACGTGTCTTCCTGAGGTCGAACATGTTGAATCCCTATGATTTAAGCTGTTGAAAACAAAGAGTGATTTAGTAATTCTATTAGTGTGCCAAGCGCACAACAAAACAGCTGAATCATAGCGCGAGAAATGGGGAAACGCGAGTGTTTTGTCCGGGGTTTTCAAAACAGTTAACAACTCCTTGCCTTCCTCACACGTTTTGCTTCTTTGAACGGTCAGTCGGTGATTATTCCTGAGCGTCGCAGCTGTGAGAGTGTCTTAGCCTGCTCGCTCTCATCTGCATAGAGGACAACGACTCTGAAACGCTGTTCGGGTAGTTTAAACCAGTCAAACCGCAGGTCGGGAAAACGCTTCTGCAGTGAGCTCACATAGGCCTCGACCCGGTAGGGGCGGTTGAATTCGATGAGTGCCCGTCTCTTTTCCGCTGAATAGGGCTGTTGTGGTTCGGTGGATCCGCGGTGGTCGATATCCGTCACATAGGTGAGGTGACGATAGATATAGCGGCTGTACCACTCTGCGCCGTCTGGTATGCCCCCTCCGGTTTTGGATATCCGGCCGGGGCCATAATTGTAGGCAGCCAGTGCCAGGTGCAGGTCGTTGTTATATCGCGCAAGCAGTTCTTTGAGATATCGGGTGCCCGCATCCACATTTCGACAGGGATTGTAGAGGTCTGCAATCCTGTTGATTCCTAGATGTTTCGCGGTGCCCGGCCATTGGATCTGCATCAGACCATGGGCATTTGCGTGGGAACGGGCCGCAGGATCGAAATCGCTTTCACCCCGTGAGACTGCCAGCAGCAGGGTCAATGGCAGATCGTGAGTTGCTGCAGCCCGGCGGAAGCAGTGCAGATAGGGGAAGTGTTTGCTCGGTTCTGTGCTGTCTGCTGAAGACAGGTAGTTTTTCCAGGTCTCTGAAAGGGGTGTTGTCCTGTTTTCCGCCGCGCTACTGGCGAACTGGGAAAAGATCATTCCAGCCAGCAGGCAGAGCAGGAGAGTTCTATTTCTATTTATTCGGGTCATGGGATGCCTGCTCTATTTCGAGGCCGCTTGCGGCAGCAATTTGTGTGAGGGCGATGGAGCGGTCTGCTTCACCCCAATGCGAAAAAACAACCTGATATCTGCCAGATTCGATCTGCTGGACACGCATTTGGCGTCCCGTCAGGTGTTCAATACGAGTGGCAAATCCGCTGGCGGAGCGTTCACTGTGGAATGGGCTCCAGAACGGCTGCCACTGTTGTTCGATTGTCTGAAGTTCGATATAGGATACGGGTGGCTCTTCATCCGTGGTTTTGTCGACCGGGATTGGCGGATCTTCCAATAGGCGGTCGTCTGCCGTTGAGGTGGTGTGTGATACCTCGACCGATGGGTTGGGTATTGCCGGAACACTTTGTGATGGTATTTGAGTGGGTTGGGGAGTACTGGAGACCCCCTGAATCAGTGTCGGGTTGAAAACTATGCCCAGGAGGAAAACAGCCACCCAGAAACCTGCAATAAGTCCGATGAGTTTTGTCATGATATTCCTCATTAATAATAAATATTAATCAATGAGTTATTGTTATTACTTAATGTAATATCTCTTGATGTCCATGCCACATTTGAAGCGTGCTCCAACATCAATTGATCAAGTTTCTGCAACCAACTCATCAGTTCTTCAGCATTGAGTTGGGGATCTTCGTAACCGTGGCAAATTTCCGGCAGGAGGGCGAGATGGGCGGCGACTACCCCTGCGCTGAGATCATCATTGGTGATTATTGCGTAGTAGGTCTCCCGCTCGGATTGATCATCACTATGCAGCACGCCCTCTACGCCTCGCCGATGCCGTGAAGGTAGACGCAGGGTCTTTCCATTGGAATTCCGGGAAGACCTCACTCCGAGATGCCGGCACTCTGACGGGGCGAGACGAAACAGTGCGCCGTCGCCACGCTTTTTGAAGAAAAACCCCCGGCTCTCTGCAGGCGCAGCTATCTCCAGGGCAAAGCACCCCTGCTTGGGAATGGCCGCCTGCCCATTGAGTACGCGCTCTCCGGAGCGCCAGGGATGGCGTGTGCCGCAGAGCGAAAGTTTTCTCGGTGTGATGATCTGGAGAACGCCGGCGCTTTTTGCCGCTCTCACCGGCCTCTCTTTCTGGGCAGGGACAGCCTCGGTGGTTGTGGTCTGTGCAGGGCCAGACAGAAGATAGGTGCTGACACTGATATCCGGCAGTGCCGAAGCTGCCTCGGCAGGTTGAACCAGAATCCAGAACTGTTGCAGATTTCCAGAGATCCGGTGAGTTTTTCCTTTTATCGTCAGATCGGCATCAGTCTGTTTTTTTTCAATAAGAATATCGCCGAAACGGGCGAGATAGTGGGCGAGCAGTTCCATGGTTGTTCGGGCCTGTGCCTCATCACTCTCATAAGGCTGAATATGAAGTTTTGGGTTTTGAACAGGCAACTGTTTAAGACGGCAGTAGAGGTCATCAGCCAGTTGTCTGGCCATAAGATCCGGCTGGCCTTGAACAAAAGGCAGCATTCGCAGGCCTCGAAGTGACTCATCCAGATGCACAGTGTTCAGCAGTTCCTCCTGCTGGCGGGATGCCTCTCCCTGCCACTGTCGGCTGAACCCGGAGACCCAACTGTTCTGTTGCAGATCCAATGCCCTGAGGGTCAGATTCAACTGCCGACTGCTGTCGAGTCTGAGGTCCAGGCCGATGAAGTAGTGGATCGGATGTTCACCATCGCAGGGTTTAATGGGTCTATCCCGATGACTCCAGTGTTTGTCCCGTTGCTGTCGGGCCAGATGAATACCCGGAGTCGCCAGTAGTTCGGCGTTGATTTTATCGCGTATGTCCCGTGTCAGTTGATCCATTTTTGGTTGAATCGCACCGTCGTTTAGTCTGCCCAGCAATATGTGTTCTCCCTGGAAACGGGGATGTTGGCTGAGTTGTGTTTTGAGATAGGGGATAAGATCCTGCTCGACCCACTGGTCAAGCGTGGATTGTGATGCGGATCTGGTCGGTTGGGTGACACAACCACCCAGGCTTATCAGAAGCAGAGTAAGACAGATTGATCTAAACATTCCCTTGTCTCCTTTCCAGTTTGACACGGCCCAGGGCATCGATAATGAGCAGACCGCCACTGGACTCCTGCATTAAGTGTTGAATTTTTCCCTGCAACAGATGGGGCAGTTCCACGCCCCAAACGACCTGTGTTCCTGCTGAAGTGACGGGCCGTTGTCGGAAGGCCTGCAGGACATCACCGGGTACTGTTTCAGGCATCATTTCATGGTAGCGTCGGGGAGAGGGCGAAACATGAAACACGTTTTTTCCATTGGAAAAAGTAAGCTTCCAGGTTGTTTCCGGGCCTAGAGCATAGAGTTTAATACTCTCGTTTTGAACAAGGTGTTTTAAAGCCAGATTTGAGGAGAATCTCAGTTCAAATCCTGGTTCTTCATCTTTAGTGGCATTTGTCTCCTGCGCCTCGACAGGAGTGACGGTTTGAGGTTTTTTCTTTAACTGTTGATCCAAGGCGGACAGATCTTTCTGACGCTGTTTGATTTTCAAATTCAACGCAGAGAGTTGTCGCTGTTTCTGTTGAGACTGTGTCGTCAGCACTTTCTGTTCGTCAGTAATCCTGCGTTGTTTTTGCTGCTGTTGCTCGAGATCTGCATTGAGTTGCTCCAGAGAGGCGATGAGGGTCAGCTGTTCCAGTTCCAATCGGCTGTTGTCGGTTTTCTCTTCAACGACTTTGGGTTCTTCCGAAGCGGCCTGCGGCAGTGACTGTACCAAGGCAAAGATCGCCATCAGACAAAAGCCGAGAATTGCCATAAAGCGCATGACATCGGTCTGCAGTTCATCTGTGCCGCCGGACCCTGCATGGGGGTCAGCGCTGTAAATTTGTGAGTGCCAGAGGTTCATCCCGATTCTCTTGGTGGTGACTGATTTGTTGCAGGTGGCTGTCGATACGATCCAATGAGGACTGTACTGCCGTGTTGTGCTGTTCAGCCAGGTGGCTGTAGTAGCGCTGTAGTTCACCACCAACGGCAACTGCCTTGATGACACGCATCAGATAGCCGCCAATGCCGCCGAATATTGTGGTGGAGAGAGCGAGCAGGATCCCTCCATCGACCAACCGCTGCAGAATGACGAAGGCACCGAGTTGTGCTGCACTCTCAGGATCGCCGAGCGCGAAGAGTAGGGCGCTGCGCATTCCGATGGCGGTCCAGATCACGCCAATGCCGAAAAACAGCCCAATCCAGATATCGGTCAGGTGTGCGGCCTGGACGATCCTGTCGATGGATTGTCCTGCGGTAATGCGTTGCCGCAGGGTGCGAAGACTTAGCAGAAACAGCAGCATTACTAGGGTGAAGGGCCAAACGGCCATGCCCATATTGCGGCTGCTCCAGCTAAGCAGGTTTTGCAGGCCCGCCAGAGATTCGACCGAGATTGTCACTAGGTTCTGGGCCGACAGCAGCCACAATAGCAGGCCGCCAATACTCAGAGTGATAGACATACCCAGCAGAAATCCCTTCAGAAAGCGACTGAGATATCCCCTTTTCATCGCTTCTCTTCCCGTGCTAATTGGCACCACAAGCGGTGCAGGTGGCTTCCAGCACAAGTTCCGTCTCTTTCAACAGTCGGTCCGCGCGCTGATAGCCGCTGGTGTCCCGGCTGATTTTTACCAGGCCGCGCTCTTTGTCGAGTAGCTCCCGCTCCATGTTTGCCAGCACCTCCTGCTGTTTTGGACAGGTCAGGCTGCAGTTGTTGTAGTCCCCCATCAGGGAGACATATTTGACATTGAAATAGCGGTTGTAGATCGATTTTGCCTGCTGCTTGCTCAACAGACCCGCCTGATTTGACCAGAGCAGAAATTCGCTGAACTTCTCTTTGTTTGCAGGTTTTGGATCGCTCTCGGCAATATTCATCAGACGCTCAAGGTAGGCATTGAACTGGAAGCCGCAAACATCACTCAAATCACTCTTCGACTGGCTCACTGCGACATCCAGATCGTGACCCTGTGGCGGGATGCAGGCATTGGCCTTAACTGGTTGGGTGTCGCAACCGGCAGTAAATGAAACGGTGGCAAAAAGTGCCGCTGAGATAAGTGCTTTCGTGCTATTCATGGTGTTTCTCCCTTAGAGGCTGAGTGGGCTCTGGTACGCTGTGCTGTCAGCAGTGGTTGGAGGCGCCGCAAGGGGCATTTCACTCTCCGGATCACCGAACAGGATGGCCTTGACTCCGCTTACCACCTCCTGCATCTCAGGCGTGATGGTGCCGAAGGATTGGTTGAGCTGGCCCATGAGGGTGGCTCGGCTGATCTCCTGTCGGGTGCGGGCGATCAGATCGGAGGTCTCTTCCATGTCCAGGTAGATGTCGGAGGCGATGACCGCCATGGAGGAACCCTGGGACGACGAGCTGTTGGATACCAGTTTGTAATACTGGCTGAAGCGGTCGCTGAGCCGCATGCCGGAGCGCCCGCGCAGGCTGGGCCGGGTCTGGGATGCCTGCTTGCCGGACTGCCCGCCGAGCAGGTTCTCCTGCAGGGACCAGGGTGTCATGCCATTTCCCAACTCCTTGCGGAGACGTTTCGCCAGACTCTTGCGGGTCGTCTCCACTGCCTGCTCCATGGTGGGCAGGTTGCTCTCCATGATGTTCAGCATTTCGAGATAGGTTGCTCCAAGTTGCTTGTTCAACTGGGCACAGCCGGGATCGTCATCCGCCTCTTCGCATTTACTGTCGATGATCAGTTGCTGCTGTTGATCCAGACGGGATATCACCTCCTGCAACCCGCTCTCCATCTCCTTGGCAACGCTGCCGGTGTGGCGAATGTCCTCGAGTACCGTCGTGGGGAAGAGCTTGAGGGTAGGGGTGTTGGCTGCCTGGGTCGGGATGGCGAACAGCAACATCCAGGCCAAAACAAGTGCCGAAAACGGCTGCAAGCCGGTTGAATCTGATAGGTTGAATTTGCTTGGGGTGCTCATGGTTTTATCCCTCCTGATTGAGCGGTGACCCTTGTCATCCTCGAATGGCGATTTAGGATCTCTGTTGGAGATTGTGGAGGCTGTTAACTGAACGGAGCCTGAACGGTGTTCAGAAATGGCGTGGTCACGTATATTTCACCGCACTATGCCAAACTTGGAAACCACAACCCGACCCGAGACATCAGCGATTGCACTGGTGACCCTGCATGCAGGCTACAGCCACTCCTCATTGGCGCTGCAGTCGATTGCCGCTTTCTGTCGCGGCGAGCCTTTCCACGACGAGATCCACCTGTTTGAACCGCTGGTCAATGTGAATCACCAGCAGCTGATCGAATCGCTGGTGGCGTTGGCGCCGGCGGTGATCGGATTCTCGACCTATCTCTGGAATATCCAGGCATCCCTTAGACTGACACGGTTATTGAAGCAGCTTCTGCCGGAGTCGCTTTTTGTTTTCGGTGGTCCCGAAGCGGGACCGCGAGGCGCTGAATTGCTGGGCAGAGTGGATGCAATCGATTTTATTGTGGACGGGGAGGGTGAAGCCGCTTTCCGTGATCTGGTGCGCTGGCGTCTCTACGGTGAAGGTGATCTTTCAGATACATCGGGGCTGATCTGGCGCAAAGACGGAACGATAGTGATCAATCCGATTCGGATGCTGCCGGTGGAGGAGATTCCCTCACCGATTACCCTGGGTTTGACTGATTTCACCAAGCCACTGGTCTACTGGGAGACCTCCCGTGGTTGTCCCTATCGCTGTACCTTCTGCACCAGTGCCACCGACCGGCTGCGTGCATTTCCTGTGAAGAGGGTGGAAACCGAACTCCAGATACTGGAGGGGCTTGAGGCCAAAACAGTGAAACTACTCGATCGCAGTTTCCATCTCGGAAAAAAGCGCACAGTAGAGCTTCTGCAGCGATTCGCCCATACGCCGGAGAGTCTGCGTTTCCATCTGGAACTGAATCCGGACCGGATCTCCCCTGAGGCAATGGCGGTATTTCGCCAGGCAGTACCGGGGAAGTTTCAGTTTGAGATCGGACTGCAGACCCTGAACGAGCCGGTGCTCGACGCAATCGATAGGCAGATGGATATCCCCAAGGCACTGGCGAATATTCGTGAGTTGGTCGAACTGAAAAAACACCCGGTCCATCTCGACCTGATCATAGGGCTGCCGGGAGAGGATGCAGCACAATGCAGTGACTCCCTGAACCGTGTATTTCGGCTCCATCCTGGCCATCTTCAGCTGGGCACCTTGAAAATGCTGCCTGGTACACCCCTACTGATGCAGGCGGGGCCACTGGGTTATCGTTGGGACAGGGAGCCGCCCTATGAAGTGCTCTCACATCCAATGCTTACTTTTCAGGAATTATCGCGGTTTAAGCTCTATGCGGAGTTGCTGGAACGTCTCTGGAACAGCGACTATCTGGTCCATACTTTGATGTGGCTGGTACCGCGTTATTTTGGCGATGAGATCGTCGCCTGTTTGAATGCATTGTTAACCGCGACTGGTGAGCGACTGGCGCGGGAAAATATGCAGCCCGACCGGTTATTCAGCCTGATCGCAGATTTCCTCCAACCCATGCTTGCAGGAGACTCGTTGTTGCGGGAGTTACTGCTCTGGGACTACAGCCGATTCAGTCTGGTTAATGGCAAGACACCAACCTGGATCGCTGAGCATCTGCATGAGTGTGGAAAGTTCGTGGTGCAGGGCAGTCGCCGCCAGCTGCCGATACTGTCACTTTCCATTGAGGCGGCAGAGATCATCAGCCGCCGTGCCCTGGAACCGATTGCAGCAGGTCGTTATGCAGTCTGGCCGCGACAGCACAAAAAAGGCAAGCCGGTGGAAATCATTGAGGTGCCTAAGAAGATTCATGGTTAGGCGCGTAGGAAACAAACCCAATCCATTTTACGTATCTAACCAAACAGCATATTTATTTTATGAGTCCGTGTTAATTTACATTCAGACGATTTTTTGTTCGCGACTTTTTCCGCCGGAAATCAGCCAACGTAATATTTTAACCCACAAAGACCATTCTGAGACTGTAGGAGTAAGATTTAATCGCAGTTCAGCAAAACTTAGTGAATCTTCTATTAAAGCATCATGCAATGGACAAAATATCAGTGGCCATGATAATTGTGCCATTCCATGAGTTTTCATTTTGAGTGTTTCACGTAACTCGGTTTTTTTATTGTCGAGTTCAACTACATCGTAACCATGATAACCATCAAACCCATTGGGTCCGGTAAATCGGAATACAATACGTTTACCAGCCACATACTCTTCTACAAAGTAACGAATCGGACCGTGGCCTCCATTTGCAGATACGGACAGTGGTTTATCTAATTTCATTCTAGGCCAAAGTTTATGAGGCCACAGTAAATCATTGTCTGAGGCTAGCGTATCCACTAAAGCACCAATTTTGTCTGATGACGCTTGGTATGTGCGACTATGAATATTGGTTACTCTCATCACTTTCTTTGTTTACCGTTGTATTTAGTAAAATTCATATAGAAACCTGATTACCCCTGAGGCTCAGCTATTGAGCCACTGGGTGGCACATACTGGATCTGAAGCCACATGAGGAGAGCAGCATGGCCAGAAATCAGGTTCAATTC
>JAESPE010000089.1 GCA_016756835.1 gamma proteobacterium endosymbiont of Lamellibrachia anaximandri
TCTTCACTCAGTCTCGCTAAGAAAAAGAGAAAAGCTGCGTGGAATGACCGTTACCGCACTAAGGTGGTGTTTTCAAGCTGATTTTAATGCGGTGGCCCTGGTCAAACCCTTATAATCACCGCATCTTTCAATTGGAGTATGTAGTATGGGTATGTTCACCTGGATTATTCTTGGTTTGATCGCAGGTATTCTTGCCAAGTTGCTGATGCCTGGCCGGGATGGTGGAGGCATGATTCTTACCACCCTGCTTGGTGTGGCTGGTGCCTTTATTGGTGGCAAGATTGGTCAGTTTGCCGGTATTGGTACGCCCAGCGGTCTCGACCTGGTCAGTATCGCCATGGCCACAGGTGGGGCCTTCCTGCTGCTGTTCGTTTTCCGTCTGTTGCGCGGTGGAAAAAGTGGTGGTGGCAGTGGAGACAAGATCTGACTGTGGACGAGTGTCCAGGGGTCGGAGTCGAGAGGGAGTTAATTGGGGCAGTGGTCAGATGCCAGATCAATGCGATGCTGGAGAAGTAACCACATAGGCGGATCGACTCCGACCCCGAGAGATTGAGAGGTTAGGCGATCTCTACCAGTTCGATGTCGAAAGTCAGAGTCCTGCCGGCGAGGGGGTGGTTGCCATCCACGCGAACTGTCTCTTCTGCCACCTCAATGATGACAAGATCGAAGACTTGACCATCAGGGCCCTGCGCCTGCAGCGGCATGCCAACCTCGGGTTCCATGTCATCGCCCAGCGCCTCGCGGGGTACCTCCTGTACCATCTCTTCGTGGCGTTCGCCGTAGGCATCTTCAGGCAGAATATCGACGGTCTTTTTCTCGCCGACGGCCATGCCGCTTACCGCATTGTCAAAACCGGGGATTACCTGACCGCTGCCCAATGCGAACTCCAGAGGTTCACGTCCTGCTGAACTGTCGAATTGGGTGCCGTCATCCAGCGTGCCGGTATAGTGGATTTTGACGGTATTGCCTTCTGCTGCCGTGCTCATGCTTGTCTCCTAAGTCTGTTGACTTCTCGTCGTATTTGTTTGAATCAGACGTGCTAACCCGAACAGAATTGGAGTAACAAGCTGATGAAAAAGGTAGTTAGTGAAGAAAAATTAGAATAACTGATCAAATCCCGACACCATAGCAGATTGGTGGCGCGGCTCCTACTATAAATCCGGGTGATCAGTAGATTCGAGAAGACGGCGCGTCATGTGCAGCCGGACATCGGCGGATTCGGTGATGACATGGAACAGGTGATGGGGGCCGGTGGAGCTGGCGATGATGACGTCAAGATCATCGCGCACCTCTCGATAGATCTCCAGCAGTCGCAGATCAAAGTGGTGCAGGGCCTGGGTCAACGGGTCCTTGCGCTGGCGGGCGAGGATAGTTTCAGCACCATCCTGGTGCAGGTTGCCGAGGCAGATATGCACGGCCGAAAAGAGCGTCACCCAGCCGCTGAACCAGAACATCATGTCGATATCGAACACCTCGCCTTCGGGAGCCCGCCCCGCCAGTACCTCCTGCAATAATCCCTGATCCTTGACGAATTCACCCGCTTCGAGGGTCTCAGCCCGGCCATAGGCGTCGATGGTGGAGCTGGTGAGCAGGACCGGACGATCAGGATAACGGCTCAGTACAAAGCTGGCATCTTTTACCAACTGTCCCCGCTGCCCCGGACTCATAGGGTTGACCTTCTGGCGCGGTGCAGGCGTGGTCGAGAGGATCTGAAGCTGATGTTTCCTCCGCCCCAACTCGTCGACCAGCCGGTTGAAGACGCCACGTTTGAAGAGATCCATGGAGAAGTTGAGATGGGTCTGTTTGTGCAGCAGGCAGAGTTGTATGCGACTGTAACGGGGTGCCGTCTCTACGATATTGGCAATGCGGCTGACCGGGATACGCTCCTTGAGGCGACCGTCCTTGCCGACCACCACCTCCTGATGGAACTCATCGAAGCTGATCTGTAACAGGATCGACGCCCTGGGCCACTTTTTTGGTCGCTTCTCAAGCGCCTCGGTCATGCGGCGCAGTACTTCATTGGTGGCCTCTTTATCCACAGCGAAGTCGCCGTTGAGCAGGATAGCGAAGGTGCGGATGTGAAGCATCTCGCGGATCGCCCGGTAGAAGTGATCCATATGTCGGGTCAGATCGCCGCCGGTGAAGAGTACGCTGTCGGTCAGGCTATCCACCAGTTCCATCACCGGCCTGGCGTCAGGCTGATCCTTGCTCGGTGGACGCCAGATAAACATGCAGTGACGGCAGGTCTGAGGACAGCCCATCGCCGGGATCAGTCCCAGCTTGGTAAAATGGTCGGGTTTCTCCGGCTGATCCGGCAGTGCATCCACCAGCGCCAGCCGCTGTTGGTCGGCTTCACCCAGCATCTCCCGGTAACGATCCCGCTCCCGGTGGCCCAGCTCGCTGTAGACCTTGGCCGGAGTTTGCTGCAGCAGACCCAGCTCATCCCATAGCGTGAGCACCCGCCGTGTCAGCACTTGTGGATCGTTATGACGGTCGGTCAGCAGCCGCTGCAACTGCTGACGCTGCACAGGCCCTTCGTCATCTGCGCTCAACCAGTGGGCAATGTAACCCTGGATGAAATCACCTGCATCCTCAGCCTCATCGAGCAGGCGGATGAGAAATCCACGCGGACCCTTGCTGAAACTTGCCAGCACTTCACTACGGAAAGGGGGGGCAACCTGCTGTCTTAACCAGTGATAGATATAGAGATAGCTCATGAGGAAGGCGAGGTCTTCCGCATCGGGCCGGATGCCGAGCAGACGGAGCATGCCGCCCGAGGTTAAACGGTTGACCTCGGATTTGAAGCGTAATCGAAGCGCGGGCAGGTAGTGGCGCTTTAGTTCGGCCTGACTCTGGCCGGCAGCGGGTTGGGTGGTCTGCAGGCTCATGTGCATGGTTCGTGGCTGGTATGGGTCTATTCTACTCTTGATGGGATAGGGTAAAACCTCTGATTCACCGCTCTTATTCTCTTACCGTGATATTCAGTTGCTATGATTGCCTATCATGATTAAGCGCAGCGCATTCAAATCGGCCTGGTGGCTGCCGGGGCCTCACCTGCAGACCCTATGGCCGGTGCTGGCACGCCGTCGTCCTGATTATTCGTCGGTGAACGAAAGAATCGAGCTGCCGGACGGTGATTTTCTGGATATCGTCTGGCATGACGAACAGCCAGGGGAGAGTGTGCTGGTGCTGCACGGACTGGAGGGCTCGATAGATTCCCACTATACCGGTACCTTGCTGCAGGCGCTTGAATTACAGGGCTTCAATCCCGTATTTATGCACTTCAGGGGTTGCAGTGGAGAGCCCAACCGGTTGCCCCGTGGTTATCATTCGGGGGAAACGGGGGATCTTGACACTATTGCCAGGTTGATAGAGCAGCGAACGGACAGGCCATTAAGTGCAGCCATTGGTTTCTCTCTGGGAGGAAACGTTCTGCTTAAATGGTTGGCTGAAAAGTCTTCTGACTGCAGGCTGAAAACAGCGATTGCCGTCTCTGTGCCCTTCCGCTTGGAGGACTGTGCCGCGCAGCTTGAACGGGGACTCAGCAGGTACTATCAGAATCATCTTCTGAGAAGAATGAGACGATCCTACAAAGCACGCTTCAGCCGCATTCCATCCCCGCTATCCGTCGATGTCGATCGGCTGGACAGCTTTAGAACGTTTGATGATGAAGTTACAGCCCCACTGCATGGCTTTGCCGGGGTAGATGATTATTACGGTCGGTCAAGCTCGCGGCAGTATCTCAAGCAGATTGAAATACCCACCCTGATTCTGCATGCCGAGGATGATCCCTTCATGTGGGCAGGGACGATTCCAGACGCCGATGAACTCTCCTCTTCAGTCACCCTGGAGTTGTCGGCTCACGGAGGTCATGTGGGCTTTGTCGCCGGTGATCTCCCATGGCGCCCAAGATACTGGTTGGAGGAACGGATCATCGATCATCTGCAGGAGGTGTTGTAACAGGCTCTAACTCCTTTCAAGCAACGTTCGACGTATTAAGATCTGCCACTGTTTCTGCCCGCTCAACCATCTTATTCACAATGGCGTAGATGCCCACATGCCGGTTGGGGCTGAGGTGCTCTGCCAGATGCAGTCGTTTGAACAAGTCATCGACATCCATGGCACGAATCTCTTCGAGTGTGTGGCTGGATAACAGATCAACCAACACTGCCAGCACCCCCTTGATGATCGCAGTGTCACAGTCACCGCGAAACCGGATCATACCGGGCTGTTCAGGCATGGCCTCAGCATGGACATGTACGGTGCTCATACAGGGTCTGACCCAGTTCTCTTCGGTCTTGAATCTCTCCGGCAGGGGAGGGAGCGCCTCACCCAGTTCCACCAGATATTGGTAGCGCTGATCCCAGTCATCGAGAAACTCGAAGTTGTCTACAATTTCATCGATTTCATTCATGATTCAATCATCGATGTTTCCAGGCGTTGCCGAATCACTTCACAGAGCTGCTGACGCAGGGACTCTGACTCGAAGCGTTCGAGTATTTCACTGGCGAAGCCAAGACAGAGCAGGCGTCGGGCCTGTTCCATATTCAGGCCCCTTGAACGCAGGTAGAAGAGGGCCTCTGCATCCAGCTGGCCCACGGTGGTGCCGTGGCTGCACTGCACGTCGTCTGCAAGGATCTCCAGCTGGGGTTTGGTATCGATCTCGGCGTGGCGCGAGAGCATCAGATTGGCATTGGATAGATGGGCGTCGCTCTTCTGCGCCTGCTCGCGCACCAGTATGCGGCCATCGAAGACGGCGCGGCCCTGGCCGGTGAGTATGCCTTTGAAATTCTCCCGGCTGCTGCATCCCGGCACGGCATGGTCGATATCCAGGTGATAATCCACCAGCTGGTCATCGCCTGCCAGATAGAGACCGTCCAGCTCGCAGTTGGCGCCAGGTGCGGTAAAGCGGCTGTTGATCCTGGTGCGTGACCAACCGGCGCCGAGAGATGCACTTACCAGCCGGTATTCAGCCTTTGCGTCTAAACCGAGATAGAGTTCACTGAGGTGATAAGCCTGGGGACTCTCCTGCTCGATCCGCTGATGGTGAAGATGCGCCCGTTCGCCCAACACAATCTCACACACCAGGTTGGTGAAGTGTTCGCCTTCATCCAAAGAGAGATAACGTTCTATCAGGGTAGCCTTGGCATCCTCCTCCAGGATGATCAGATGGCGGGGGCACAGGCTGAAACTGGCGGCTGCCCGGGAGGTCAGATAGAGTAATTCGATGGGTTGCTCAAGATTGACTCCGGCTCTGATACGTATGACCGCGCCACCCTGCATCGTCGCCATGTTAAGGGCGGCAAAACCGTGATCGCCGATTCCTGAGAGCGATCCCAAGGCCTTGAGTACCGTTTGGTCTCCTGCCGTCATGACGCTGTTCAGACTGCTCAGTTGCACCCCTTCCAGGTCTGTATCGGAAAGCTCGTGCTGAAACAGTCCATCGACGAAAACCAGTCGTCCGGCAACCGGTTCGCTGAGGAACCGGCGTTTCACTGTGTGCGGGGCGAAGCTGCGGTGGGTGTCGTCGTCCGCAAAAAAACTTTTTTCCAACAGCCCCTTGATGTTGGTGTAGCGCCAATCCTCCTGGCGAGTATTGGGGAACCCCAGTTCGCTGAATCGCCGTGCCGCAGCGCGGCGTTTGTCTGCCAGCCAGAGGCCGTCACCCACTGGCAGTTTATCGATGAGGTGTTCGGCGGCCCGTTTATAGTCGGCTATCGATGGAGACAGTTCACTCACGCCGCCGTCTCCCCAAGTAGCCAACTGTAACCGCGCGCCTCCAGTTCCAATGCCAGCTCCTTGCCACCAGAGCGGATGATGCGCCCCCCGGCAAGAACATGCACATAGTCAGGTTCGATATATTCCAACAGGCGCTGATAATGGGTTATCACAATCATCGCCCGTTCCGGTGAACGCAGCATGTTTACCCCGTCGGATATGGTACGCAGCGCATCGATGTCGAGTCCCGAGTCGGTCTCGTCAAGAATTGCCAGACATGGCTCCAACATGACCATCTGCAGGATCTCGTTGCGCTTCTTCTCGCCGCCGGAGAAACCGGCATTGACCGATCGTTTCAGCAGCGTTTCATCGAGTTTTATCTGCCTGGCCTTCTCGCGCACCTTTTTCATAAAGGAGAGAGTGTCGATTGTCTCCTCGCCACGGGCGCGGCGAATGGCATTCAGGGATTCCAGCAGGAAGGTCATGTTGTTTACACCCGGCAGCTCCACCGGGTACTGCATTGCCAGGAAGATCCCCTGCCGGGCTCGCTCTTCGGTCTCCAGAGGCAGCAGATCCTGTCCGAGGAATTTCACTTGACCAGCGGTCACCTGGTAGCCGTCGCGGCCGGATAGGATATGCGCCAGGGTGCTTTTGCCCGAGCCGTTAGGCCCCATGATGGCGTGGACTTCTCCGGCCTTTATCTTTAGATCGATCCCCTTGAGGATCTCCTTGTCGTCCACGGTTGCTTTCAGTTGTTTGATAGATAACATTGCTGCAACCTCAATTATTCCCAAAGGGGCTGGTGTCCGCTCATCCCACAGCACCTTCCAGACTCACGTTGAGCAGCTTCTGCGCCTCTGCGGCGAACTCCATGGGCAGCTCTTTGAATACCTCTTTACAGAAGCCGTTGATGATCATGGATACTGCATCCTCCTCTGACAGGCCACGCTGACGGCAGTAGAAGAGCTGGTCTTCGCTTACTTTGGAAGTGGTCGCTTCGTGTTCCACCATGGCGGTCGGGTTCCTCACCTCGATATAGGGAAAGGTGTGGGCGGCGCAGCGGTCGCCGATCAGCAGGGAGTCGCACTGGGTATGGTTGCGGGCGTTCTCCGCGCCGGAGGCCACACTGACCAGCCCCCTATAGGCATTGCTGCCGTGCATGGCGGAGATCCCTTTGGAGACGATAGTGCTGCGGCTGTTCTCTCCGTAGTGATACATCTTGGTGCCGGTATCCGCCTGCTGATACCCCTTGGTTACGGCAACCGAGTAGAACTCACCCACCGAATCCTTACCCCGCAGCAGGCAACTGGGGTATTTCCAGGTGATGGCGGAGCCTGTCTCCACTTGCGTCCAGGAGATATGAGAACGGTCGCCGCGGCAGTCGCCCCGTTTGGTGACGAAGTTGTAGATGCCGCCTCGACCCTCTTTATCCCCTGGATACCAGTTCTGCACCGTCGAATATTTAATCTTTGCATCTTCCAGTGCGACCAGTTCCACTACCGCCGCATGCAGCTGGTTCTCATCGCGCATGGGTGCGGTGCAACCCTCCAGATAGCTCACATAGCTGCCGGCGTCGGCGACGATCAGAGTGCGCTCGAACTGCCCTGTTTTGGCCTCGTTGATACGAAAATAGGTCGAAAGCTCCATGGGGCAGCGCACGCCCTTGGGGATATAGACAAAAGTACCGTCACTGAACACGGAGGCATTCAGCGCAGCAAAGAAGTTGTCCCGGTCCGATACCACGGTTCCCAGGTATTTCCGGATCAGCTCGGGATGCTCGCGGATCGCTTCGGACATGGAGCAGAAGATGACGCCTGCCTCGGCCAGGGAGTCACGGAAGGTAGTGGCTACAGAAACACTGTCAAACACCGCATCCACCGCCACACCGGCAAGGGCCTTCTGTTCATGGATGGGAATGCCCAGTTTTTCATAGGTGGCCAGGAGTTCCGGATCGACCTCATCCAGACTCTTGAGGCCAGCTTTTTTCTTCGGTGACGAGTAGTAGGAGATCGACTGATAATCGATCGGCGGATGGTGTATCGAGGACCAGTTGGGTTCCTTCATGGTGCGCCAAAACCGGTAGGCCGCCAGCCGTCTTTTCAACATCCACTCCGGCTCGTCCTTGCGCCCGGAAATGGTTCGGACGACACCTTCGCTGAGGCCGGGAGGCAATGTGTCGGACTCGATCTGAGTGACAAAGCCTTGGGCATAATCCGACTGGATCAGCTCGTCCATTCCTCTATCTGGTAAACTCATGCTGTTGCTCCGATCATAACCTAGTAAAATACTGTGAAATTAGGGTAAATTTTTTCAGCCTGAATTATTATCGGGTTCTCAACTGCCCTGTGTAGCTTTGTCGACAACGGGTGCGGCTGAGAATAAAGCAGAGACCTTCAGAGAGAACACCGACCGCAATAAAGACCAGACCCGGCACATAAGCGGACAGGAGTAGAAACAGGAAACCCAGCCCGGCAAAGAGCAGGGTCATGGCAAGCACAGGCCCCCCGCAACAGTGTCTGGATAAAATTCTCGAATGCCACATGGGTACACCTCTTCCGGTTTAGGGCAGTAGGCCGCTATAACCTAGTAATACAGTCAGGAATTATTTTTTACAAGGAAAATACCCAGGATAAAAATCATGGGATATGCTTGAGATCAGAATTATTGCTTATTTAACAAGTGGATAGCTGGCGTTGCGCTGTAGCCCGGATGGAGCTTGCGTAATCCGGGAACAGTCTATGAATCAGCCACTTCTCTTCCTGGATTCCGCTGTGCTTCATCCAGGCTACGAAAATTCACTTGTTTCCGGATGGGCACTATTTAATAAATGGATAGCTAGTATATGAGCTGTGGCAGGGGTCGGAGTCAAACCGCCTCACCCTCGTTGCTATTACCGTCATTAATTGTGTGGTTTGAATCCGGTTCCTTCAGACTTAACCTGCTTCGTTCGCCTCTGTGGCCCGGTAATAGCGTTCCGGCCCGATCGTTTTTAGCAGCGCAAGAGCGATAAGTTCCTCATCAACATCACCCTGCTGGCTGAAAAGGTGCTGAATCTTGCCTTTGGCTTCGGGGACTGCGGCGTTGATGCCCGGCGTGATGGCCTCACCCATGGATGAGACCATGCATCCCTCGGGAGCAACGTTCAGAATCAGGTCATAACCCTTTTGCAGCTTTAATACGGCTTCGCCCACATAGGGGATAAATTCACCCCCCGGACGTTTGGTGGTGATGACAGATTCTGCAATCTTGAGTACCTTCGGCATCGCCTCCGGCATCTCCAGGCCTGCCGCTTTATAGAGCGGTTTGGCGATGATGCCGCGCAAAATAAAGTGTACTGCCCTGAGACCGATCAGCCGAAACTGCTTCTTGTGCTTGTAGCGGGTGATGCGTTTGCGCTCGGTTTCATCGATAGGGCGCTTGAGTTCTTCACGGCTTTCATCGATAGCTTCGCGTGCACGCATCAACATACCTGCTAGCTTGTAATCCAGAAAACTCCATACCGGCGTGTGGGTCAGGGTAAATTGCCGAAAGCCCAGCGTGGCCAGCAGCGTCTTATGGACAGCCTCGTACTGGGCGACGCGCATATAGGCTTCGCCGTCGATATGGATGCGGGTCGGGTCACCCTTGAGCGGCTGTGCACACCATTGGCGGGCAAAAGCCTTGATGGGGCGTTTCAGGTCAGACTTATGCAGGCCGTAGGCAAAATAGTTGACCAGGTAGTTGATGCCGGGAACCTTGGCAAAGACATCCGCTAATCGCAATGCGACAGCTGAGGGCCTCATCTCAAACTCGATAAGATGGTGCAGTTCCTCCTTGAGTTTTCGATACGCCTGCATAAAGGTCTGGTATTCAGCATAATCCCTGCACTGAGAACTGCCATCGGCCAGAAGCTGGTGCAGCACACCCTGCACAATCGCACTCTGCACCCCACGCACGAAGACCCAAGCCGGAAAACCGGTATTGAATCCCTTGTTCTCATGGCCAACGAGAAATTGCATCACCAGTTCTTCAGTATCGTCTTTGCCTGAGTTCTGCTGCTGATTGATGAAGATCTTGTGGGTTTCGACGTACTGCCCCTGGCGGCAGGGTCCCAGTCCCTTGTTGTTGAATATCAGCAATCTTGTCTTGTTGATAAATTCAGGATCGTTTTCCTGCTTGCGGCGTTTGAAATCCTCCATTGCCGCCATCACATCGCCATACACTGCAGCCAAAGGAGCGCAGACTGAGTCACCCGACATGGAACGTCCATCCTTGATGGCGGCCTGCAGGTCATAATCCTCATCATAGAGATCGATACAGGTAAAACCTGCGCTGCGGATTACCGAGGTCAGCCCCCGGGTGTCAGACAGTGTCGGGAAGTAGATCGCATCGGTTTCAGGGTTGAGGGGATCCTGGTTGACCAGGCGGTCGAGCACCTTCACCTCAAAGCCTTCGTCCTCCACACTTTTCAGCTCTTCATGCAGTCCCGACTCCAGTTGCTTGACGTAGGTGTTCATGCGGTTTTCCAGATGCGCCAGCTCTTTGATCGCCGCATCGGACTGGATCAGCAGATAGGGACGCTTTTTGGTCAACTCGGCAATCAGCGGATTGGTAACGCTGTCGGGGCCACACAAAAAGGTCGATACCTGCACCACCGGCATCAGGGTGTCGGAGTCCTTTTCCACCCGCTCAAATACCTGTCTTAGCCCGGCATGGCCGGTTACCCGGTGCAGTTCGCGTCTGCTACAGGCGTCGGCCAGGGTGGCGATCATGTGTGGATTGCGCCAATAGAGGTGTTTGAATTGGGGGTTGAAGTCAGCATCGAGGATATAGCTGGGGATACCCATCATGTTCTTGTCCCGCAGCAGCCGCCCGACGTGGCTGTCATAGATACCGGGATTGAGGATATATTCACGGCCCATCACCAGGGCGATTTCACGCCCATCGTCGAGTGCCTGACAGGCCAGCTCGGTGGCAAAATCGGCTGCTGCTGTTTTCAGCTCCCGCTGCGCCTGTAGTGCCTTGTCGACGATGTTTCTAAACTGTTCATATCCAACCTGCTTGCCATAATGCTCAAACACCGGCTGCAGGCGTGGATATATCTTCTGCGCGATCCGCTCCGCATTCTGTTGCTTGAGATCCAGAAAAAAGAGATGGATGCGGCTTTGCGGGTGTTTTGTCTCAGTGACCTTTTTGGCCACTGCCAGCCCACCCTGGTTGATGGTGCAGGTGCGTCCCAGGGAGTGTTTTGCGGGCAGGAACTCGATCTGCGGGGCCAGGATCATCCCATGTGGTTGCGCCCCCAGGCGCAGGAACTGGCCGACCGCGCCGATATGTGGGGCACAGGTGTCGATATGAAAATGTGGTTGGGCGTCGATGACATCCGATGCCTGTACATTGTCTACCTCCACCGGGATCTCCAGCGGTGTAAACAGTGAGGCAAAAAACATCGCCCACTCCGAGACGGCGAAGCTGCGTGGTATTACCAGCCGGTTCGGGTCATCGGAGTGGGGCAGGCGGTCGTTGATAAAGTCCCAGATCTGCTTGTAGCTGTCAGGGCTGCCTTTAGTCTTGAGGCCCTTCATGGCCTGCACTTCGTTGATCGCCGTGCAACCACCGAGGGTGAAGGTAAATCGATTGCCCTCATTGCCGAGGCCGGTGAGGTGTGCGCGATTGCAGCGTGCAGCCTTGTCGCCGCACACGGCACCCTTGCAGACTACGATCTTCTTTTTGTAATTCTTGTCGATGAAGGCCTCAAGCTCGACCTCCAGCGCCGTGGCAGTCTGCTGCTCCGCAAGCGATTTAATCAGCCCGACACAGGCACGGTGGCCCGGATCCGGTGGCACCAGGCAGTAGATGTCTTCGCCCACATAGCGCTGCATGCGCTGGGCAACCGCGAGCGGCAGCGGTTCACTGAGCATGGTCTGCCCATGGAGCAGGGCGACCGTGTGCTTCGGTAGCTCGATCTGGCTCCAGAGGCTTCTGGCCATGTTCTCCACGATCGCCCAGTTGGCTGAAGCGAGAATCTCGCCGAGTTCATAACCATCCGCCTGTAGCTTGCGGGCGTTCTCCATCAAAAACACGGCGCAGGTGGCGTTGATGGCATAACCCTTGTCGGCATTGAATGCCAGTTCACTGGCCACACTGATGTCATCGAGAAAGAACATTGAGGTCAGGGTATCGATAAGACTGCCCGTACCTGCGGAACACTTGACGTTCATCGCATTGTCAAACAGCTCGGCCTTTTTCAGCGCAATGGAGGAGATCTTTGTGTCCTCACCGCCAATGTCGACCAGCAGGCAGAAATCCTCATTGATGTGGTCGATGCCGCTCGCCTTGAGGCGTTCGATATGTTCACGGGCATAATCGATGGAACCCCGTGCATGGGCATAGTTCTCCACCAGCACCGACACGCGGTCTGCCAGTTGTGGGTAGATGTTGATGAGGGCTTTTTGCACCTGGTAGCGGGCGCTGCCCGTCAAGCCAATCTGGCTGATCTGCAGGGTTTTCACCCCCTTGGCAATGATGTCGGCAAAGATCTTTTTGATCGTATCGATGGTATCGCCGGCATTGGAGTAGGCGCCCTTATAGAGGATAGCCTGACCCGAGGCATCGCTGATGATCAGCTTCGCCATGGTTGAGCCTACGTCCAGCCCCATCATGACGGGTGTGGAGCGGAGATGGGCTGCGTCAAAATGAGTCGGAGCGATGTTGGGCATACGCTGGTAGAGATGCCGTGTCTCAAGATCTGCCTTGACGTCAAACATGGCCGGATATTCGCTGAGTCTGGCCGTCTGCACAACGCGGCGGTCCGGTTGGGCGAAGTTGCCATCGCCGATGATCTGGCGCAGATACTGTAATCCCAGCAGGGGAAACCTGCCGCCCTCGTCGTAGCGTACATCTGCGGTGCCGATGGATTCGAGATAATCTCCGGCGCAGTCACGGGCAAACTGCCAGGCAAAGATGCCGCCGCTCAACCATACCGTATCAAAACCGGGTTTGAGCTTTTTACAGGCCTTGAGCACCTCGGATTTTAGCGTCACCGCCAAGGCGAAATCGAGGGGAATGCCCTGGTTCTTATCGGAGATCGTCGCCGAAGAGGCAAACACCCCGCAGCGGTCAGCACGGATATCGACGTCATCACGGCGGGGGCGGTTCTCCTCGCCGAGGTAGTCACTCAACAGTGCGTCAACCGCTTCACGTTGGATATTGAGCTTTTGCAGTACCCGGTCGAGGTTGACCCCAGAGCCCGCGCCGCAACGCGGATTGACCACCAGCATATCGTTCTTGAGATTGCCCTCGATATCGACGCCTATGGCCATATAGCCTGAAGCGGAGATTTCGATGATGCCCAGTGGTTTGTCCTGCAGCAGGCTGCGCGCCGCTGACCACAGTGCTGCCGAGCCAAGCACTACCTCACCCCGCCCGATATAGCGACGAACGATCTCCTGCAACTTACCCGTGATAGTGATGCCTGTTCGGTCAGGCAGTTGGTCAAGTCCAAGCCGGCAGATCGTACCGCCGAGATCTTCATTACTGGCTATTTCAACGCTGCCGAGTTCGGTGCCAGCGGCATCACAGGCCAAAATCCGCACACTGTGGACACCGGCGTCGATATAGAGGTTTTCGCAGTGGGGCAGTAACCTAATAAACCAATCGGTGGTGGAGTGGTCAGGCTGTTGGGTCATTTGAGAATTTCTTTCATTTATTGCACAGGAGTCGGAGTCTAGCCGGAAGCGGTGTGAAAGCGACTACATCGTCCCTGTCAGGTTTTCAAAACGGTGGAATTTCTGAGCCAAATGGAAAGGTCATCTTCGGTTAATTGGCCCGCTGCCAATTGCTCAATAATCACAACGGTTTCTGCTTCCTGAGCATCCAAAGAGTATCCATTCAGTTCAAGAAAAATAGCGATTACTGACAGTGCGACGCGTTTATTTCCGTCGATAAACGGGTGGTTTCCAGCCAACCCAAAACCATATGAAGCAGCAAGTTCAAAAATAGTGCTATCACTATTATAGGCAAGCCTTTGCAGGGGACGGTTCAGTGCGGAATCCAGCAAGGCTTCATCTCGCGTTCCTGATATTCCGCCATGCTCTGCAATCAGCATTTGGTGGACCGCCAGCACAACACTAGGCAGTACCCATACAGGTTCGCTCATTTAGCCAACTCATGGAGGGCATTCCGATATTTTTTCATTACCTTTTCGGCTGCCTGCATCTGGCTTTCAAAGTCCTGCTGGTACGGAGTAAGAGTCAATCCTTCCGGCCCATCCACCAAGTACAGTACATCCCCTTTGCCCGCTTTCAATTTACTAAGTGCTTCTTTTGGAAGCACAATTCCCATAGAGTTTCCAATTGGGGTCACTTTTACTTTCAACATAGTGAGTAGTGCTCGCGTTAGTACGGATGTTATTACGCAGTGTAGTCGTGCCCGATAAGGCCGTCAATTCGAATGAGCGCAATTTTCGCACACTACCCATGTGCCGGTTCGGCTGGCGTTTGGTTGTCTGTTATGTTCCAAAGAAGTCTCAATTGACTCCGCTCCATCCGATTAACGTCTAAGATGAGCTATCCACAGGGGCTTTCTGGAAACTTTGAACGCAAATCTATAGACTGATCAATCGTGATTTTTGCCCTTCGTGTGAGTGTTTTCAATCTCTTTGTCCGAGGAGGAGAGGCGCCCGGACAGGATCTATATTCTGGTGATTGTACTCATCGTATCGCCGACGCAATTTGGCACAGCAGGATGACAATTGCTACATCAGGGAACATCAGGAAAAAAGGTGGATAAAGAAACACTATTGATCACAGGCGGCGCCGGTTTTATCGGATCGGCAGTTATCCGTTATCTGATAGAAGAGACCGGGTACACGGTTGTCAACATCGACAAACTGACCTATGCGGGAAATCTCGATTCGCTCATGTTGGTAGCCGATGATCCTCGGTATCATTTTGAGTTGGCGGATATCTGCGATCCAGAGGCCATGCGCGATATTTTTCTGCGCTACCAGCCATCAGCCATCATGCACCTTGCCGCAGAATCCCATGTGGATCGCTCTATTGACGGACCCTCGGAGTTCATCCAGACCAATGTGGTTGGCACCTGCAACCTCCTTGAAGAGGCTCGTAACTATTGGTCAGGACTCAGTGAAGAACAACAGGCAAACTTCCGTTTCCACCATGTCTCCACCGATGAAGTCTATGGAAGCTTGGGGGAAACCGGCTTGTTTACCGAAGAGTCCCGATACGAACCCAATTCGCCCTATTCGGCCAGCAAGGCCTCATCTGATCACCTGGTACGTGCCTGGCATGAGACCTATGGTCTGCCGGTGGTGATTACCAACTGTTCCAATAATTACGGTCCCTATCAGTTTCCTGAAAAGCTTATACCCTTGATTATCCTTAACGCCCTGGATGGAAAGGCTCTGCCTATCTATGGCAAGGGCGACCAGATCAGAGACTGGCTCCATGTCGATGACCATGCCAAAGCGCTCTATCGAGTCCTTTCCCAAGGAGAAGTGGGTGAGATCTACAATATCGGCGGTCACAATGAAAAAACCAATCTTGAAGTGGTCCATACGCTCTGTGCCCATCTCGATGGGTTGGTTCCCAACCGCCATGGGATAGATACCTACGTTGATCTCATTGCCTATGTTGAAGATCGCCCAGGCCACGATCAGCGTTATGCTATCGATTCCAGTAAGATTAAGAGAGAACTTGACTGGGTCCCAGAAGAAACCTTTGAGAGCGGAATGCTGAAAACTGTTAAATGGTATCTTGATAATCTGGAATGGTGCCGAAGAGTGCAGGACGGCAGCTACCGCAGAGAACGACTGGGCCTGAATAGTTCAGTAAATTAATGTAACTATTCACCACGAAGAACACGGAGAGCACGAAGATGGAGTTTGATCAGCTGTCAAAACAAGTGATTGGTTGCGCGATCGAAGTACATCGGGAACTTGGGCCAGGCTTGCTGGAATCCACCTACGAAAAATGTTTGGCGCATGAACTAAGAGGACACAATATTGAATGTGTTACTCAAATGGTTCTGCCTGTTGAGTATAAGGGGCTCGCTCTGGATTGTGGGTACCGTATCGACCTGATGGTGGCAGGGAATCTGATCGTTGAATTGAAGAGCGTAGATTCAATCCAGCGGATTCACCAAGCACAGATACTAACCTATATGAAACTGGCGGATATCAGAACAGGGCTACTATCAACTTCAATACCAGGCTATTGAAAAATGGAATTAAACGCCTTGTGCTCTAAACATCAAAACCTTCGCTGCCAGCCATGGAGAGCGAAGCGAAGGCTGGTAGTCCCCGGTAGCCGCGAGGCCGCACTGCTTACCCGGCGTGCCTTGCGCCAGAGGAGA
>JAESPE010000009.1 GCA_016756835.1 gamma proteobacterium endosymbiont of Lamellibrachia anaximandri
CAGTGACCGGGACGGCCGGGGCACAAACAGGCTGTCGAAGGCCGAGTCGATTTTGGGGACTGGGATGTCCCAAAATCTTTCACGAGGTCGAAGACTCACTTGTCGACGTGTCCCATGATAACGGTGTCGAGCACCGTGGATTCTTCATAGGCGAACTGGTCCTGGCGCAGTTTGCCCAGCCGCTCGTTGGGGTCGACGGCGACGTTGCCGGCAGTCGGCTCCAGATCTCCGCCGAGGATTTTCATCAAGGTCGACTTGCCGCAACCGT
Organism: gamma proteobacterium endosymbiont of Lamellibrachia anaximandri; assembly: GCA_016756835.1. Taxonomy (GTDB): domain Bacteria; phylum Pseudomonadota; class Gammaproteobacteria; order Chromatiales; family Chromatiaceae; genus QGON01. The sequence continues at coordinate 269 of JAESPE010000009.1, forward strand.
TGGCGCCGATCAGGCCGTAGCGGTTGCCGCTGCCGAACTTGACCGAGATGTTTTCAAACAGGGGCTTTGCCCCGAACTGCATGGTGATATTGGCTGTTGAGATCAAGGTGGTTTCCGGAAAAAGGATAGAGGCTTGCGGACGACTGGATAGATGCGAAGGTGCAGGCAGGAAGACGTTAAGCACAAAAGCGGCGCATTATGCCACAGCTTGGGGTGGGGGGTGCAACCTTGGATTGAAGTGAGTTAATACTTCGCAGCAAGAAGTCACCCTTTCCGAATGAATCCTTAAGATGTAGGCCGGTTCAAGCGCAGCGGAACCGGCAACCATATTGATCCTGCCAATGCAATAATGCCCGATCCTCTACGCTTGATCGGGCCTACGGCTTAATAGTTCACATTCACTGCGCTGCACAGGTAGCGCATGAACGGATCTGCCTGTTTGAAGCTGTTGGTCACGAACTGGGCAAAGGATGGTGCTGTTACCTTTCCGCAATCGAAGTATTTACAGGCGATGAAGTCCTTGCGTTTGAGGTCGTCCATCAACTCATGATCTTGGGGGAAACCCCGAGGGGGACGTTTGAGTGAGTCACCCTCAAGGGTGAAATGCCTGCGGAAGGTTTTGTCATCCCTGGCGGCTTTCCATGATGCCGGATTGTCCACGATGAAATCACGAATTTTCCCCAGAAGGGGGTTCTCCGGATGCCAGATGCCGGCGCCGACAAAGCAGAATTCCGGCTCAATGTGAACATAAAAACCCGGTGCATGGACGTCCTTTCCCAGTTCGTGTCGGAATTGAATGCCGATGTTGGTTTTGTAGGGTGTTTTGTCTTTCGAGAAACGGGTGTCCCGGTAGACCCGCATCAGGGAGCCACCGGATTTTTTTGCGATGGCGCGGAATCGTGGGGAGATCTTCTGCAGCCTGGGCTGCATATGCTCGATGAATGCCAGCGCAGGTTCACGTATCTGCTGTTCGTAAGCGGTTTTATTCTCGCTAAACCAGGCTCTGTTATTGTTGTTTGACAAGGTCTCCAGAAAAGGGAGACAGGTCTCGGGAAACCCTTTGAAAGCACTCATGATTCCCTCCGTTCATCGTTATCAGGTTTATCTTGATGGTAGGCCAAAACCTCAAGGATTCAATCTTACTAAGGAGAACGTTGGATAGGCGACATACACAAATGAAGGTGTCGGCGGCATGGACGCCGCCGTCAAGCCTACAGGGATGTATATTCGGCGTCCCTCATTTGGGGATGCTGCCTATCCAATGAACTGTTTAGTACGTGCTGGCCCACTCCCGTGGCTTGAGATATTTCTCATAGAGTTCGGCTTCTGCCGAACCCGGTTCAGGATGCCAATCGTAGCGCCAGCTCACCAACGGCGGCATGGACATCAGGATAGATTCGGTTCGTCCGCCTGACTGCAGGCCGAAGAGGGTGCCGCGATCATAGACCAGGTTGAACTCGACATAACGCCCGCGTCGATAGAGTTGGAACTCCCGCTCTCTTGCTCCATAAGCAACGGTTTTGCGTCGTGAGACGATAGGGCGGTAGGCCTCCAGATAGTGGTCACCCACGCTGCGCATGAAGTTGAAACTCTTTTCGAAACCCCACTCGTTCAGGTCATCGAAAAAGAGGCCGCCGATACCTCTTGGTTCCTCTCTGTGTTTGAGATAGAAATAGTCATCGCACCACTGTTTGAATTTCGGGTGAACTTGCTCGCCGAAGGGTAGGCATGCAGCCTTCGAGATGTCGTGCCAGTGGCGGCAGTCCTGCTCATTTCCATAGTAGGGCGTCAGATCGAAACCACCACCGAACCACCAGACGGGATCGCTCCCCTCTTTTTCGGCAATGAAAAAACGTACATTTGCATGGGAGGTCGGTACATAGGGGTTGTGGGGGTGGATCACCAGTGATACGCCCATCGCCTCGAATGCACGTCCAGCCAGTTCCGGCCTGTGTGCCGTGGCGGAAGGCGGCATCTTGCTGCCGGTGACATGTGAGAAGTTGACGCCGGCCTGCTCGAAGACCGCTCCGTCCCGCAGTACGCGACTGATACCACCACCACCGAGTTGGTCGGTTTCATCCCGCTGCCAGGCATCTCGGATAAACCGGCCTTCACCATCCTCATCTTCGAGTCCGGAACAGATCTGTTCCTGCAGGTTCAACAGATAGCGCTTTACAGCATTTTTATCCGGTGTGGTCATCAAGTCGTTGTCCCAGATCGGTTTGGAGGCGAGTTGGTCTAGTGTGGATAGACCGTCTGATTCTTTCTGGGATGTTGTATATGAGAAAGGCAGAGATCGCAATGCATCTCTGCCGTTAATAACCGCGTGAGTTACGGTGGAAGGGGGCTGGATATCAGTTCAGCGGTTGACGTCCAGATAACCACGCTCTATGGTCGTTTCCAGCGCTTGTGCGCCCTTGACCAGTTCCTCGAAGTTCTCGCGCAGCTTCTTCAATCGTCCTATCTGATCCTGGGATGGCATTTTATCTCCTGTAATCTCAGTTACCTCAAACAACTCTTTCAGATAGAACCCCCTTGCACGGGCGACCAGTTCCATGACCGGGCAGAGATCATTCAGAGTGAGCTCGGGTATCATGGGGTTGATGGTGTTACGGTTGAGGTCACGGATCGTGCGATCGATCTCCAGCAGCATGCGGTTGTGATCAAGTGATTCTGGTGCCATGGTCTGTTACTCCTTAACGGCTGGTCTTGTGCTAGACGTCAATGATCGGGAATCTATTGATTGATACGGCAGAGAGTGGGGGAACTTTAATCGACTTCCCACGAATGCGGATCAACTTCCTGTAAGGAACTCTAACTGGCGTTCACCAAATACGATTTGATCGCCATGTGTGAGCTCAACGCCTCCTGCGCGCACAGAGTTGCCGTTAACCGAAGGGATTGTGTGCCCGCCAAGCTTCAGCAGATAGTAACCTTGATGACGTTTGGTGATCAGCGCAAGATCGCCGCCTGTCTCCCCGATAGTGAAGAAGGCGCGGTTGAGTTTTGCTTCCTGACCTTTCTCCGGCCCTGCCAGATAGTGGATAAAGGCTAAGCCAGGTTTGGAGGTTAGCGGTTTTTTGGCCGGTTTTTCCCATGATACAGGCTGTGGGACTGACGCCTGTATGACGACCGTTTTGTCGAGGTCGTTCTCGTCGCTCTTCTCCTGTTGTTTCTTGAATTTAAGCCGATACTTTCCGATCTCGATGACGTCACCGTTTTTCAGCATATGTTTTTTGATATCCTGGCCATTCAGCCGGGTACCATTGGTGCTGCGATGGTCTTCCAGATAGTACTCGGTGTAGATTCGCACCAGACTGGCGTGATGGCGACTGACTGACTGGTCACCAAGACAGAGGTCGTTGGCTGGATCCCGCCCCAGTTCAACGCGTCTCTGCTCCAAAGGAAACTCCTGAAGCGTATCGTTGCTGTTTAAAACGACGAGTTTTTCCATGATTCAACTACCCCAATACTGTAATAAATCTTCGCATTCATAACCCAGTCGGATCTTCACTCAAGCCGCCTTATCAATGCTTACCAGCACAATAGAAATATTATCGGTACCGCCATTGTTGCAGGCGTTTTCAATTAGATCATCGACCTGCTTAATCAAATTCTTGTCTGTGCTGAGCAACTCATCCTCTATCTTTTCATTGGAAACGATGCTGGTCAGTCCGTCAGAACAGAACAGATAGATATCTCCCGCCATGATATCGGTCTTGGCGATCTCAGCTTTGACATTCGGTGCGGTGCCGAAGGCCTTGGAAAGAATATTACGCGGTACACCGGCTTCAATAGCTTCCAGTGGCGAGGAGAATACTTGCTTATCAATCATATCCTCGATCAGACTATGATCACGGGTCAGGGGAGTCAGCTTGCCGTTACGCAGACGGTAGAGTCGGGAGTCTCCAACGTGTGCGTAGCGTAGGTGGTTCTCATCGAACATGCCCAATACCAGCGTGGTACCCATCCCCTGTAGCTCCGGCATCTGCTCTGCAGCTTCCAGGATGGCATTGTTGACTACCGAAAGGCTCTCCTGGAGTTCGCGGTCGGATTCAGTGGCTGGGTTACGTTCATCGTCAGCGAAATATTGCATCAACAGATCAACTGCCAGTTGACTGGCGATCTCACCGCCATTCGCGCCACCCATGCCGTCAGCAACGATTACGATACCGGCAGCTTTATCTGTGCCGATCGTATCCTGGTTACTCTTGCGCACGGGCCCCGTTTCGGTGCGATATGCCAGATCCAGTTTATGGGCCTGCACCATCTGTTCCTCTAATGTCTAATGTTGCTTGAGAAGGCTAGCGGCAGTTGTTCCAATTTATTGACTCATTGAGCTCGCAATTATGCTGATTGTGAGTCGTATCACGAAAATCAGGCAAAAAAATGGGGAGCAGAAGCTCCCCGTTTGCTGTTTCTCAAGATGGTCGAACTATTGGTTGATCCGTCCATTCAGAAAGGCCGACATCTTGGCCGCCGGGACGTAACCGGGCAGGAGTTCCCCATCGGAAAGAAAGACCGCCGGCGTACCTGTAACGCCGAGCAGTTCGCCCAGTTTCATGTGATCCACGATTGGATTGTCGCACAGCTTCTCATCAATGGGCTCACCGGACTTGGAAAGGGTCATGGCGGATTTCTGGTCATCGGCACACCAGACAGAGACGGCCTTTGTGTAGGAGGCGCTACCGACGCCGGCGCGTGGATACATCATATAGCGGACTCGGATGCCCAGATCGTTGTATTGCGTGATCTCACTGTGCAGTTTGCGGCAATAACCGCAGTCGATGTCGGTAAAAACAGTGATGGTGTGTTTGGAATCTTCGGGACCAAAGATGACCATGTTCTCCTCACCAACCTTGGTGATGGCATCCGCCTTGGCCAGGGAGATCTTAGGCGTTGAGAGATCCTCTCTTGTTGCGATCTCAAACAGTTTGCCGTTGAAGAGATACTTTCCATCACCGCTGACATAGAACAGACGTGGCCCGATCATCACTTCATACAGGCCCGGGACCATCGATTCGGTGATGCTGTCAGGCGTCTCTCCGGGAATCAGCTTGGCGATCCCATCCTGAACTCGTTTGATCGTTGCGGCATCTTCAGCAGCCTGGCTGTTGCCGAAGGAGAGCAGGGCAACTAAGGCTGCCGCTGAAAGGATGCCTACTTGCTTACGGCGGATATTAAAATTTTTCTTCATTAATCAATCCCGAAAATTCTGATATTGCAGTGGCAGGCCGTAGTCAGCCTCCCGTAACATGGCGATGATCTGCTGCAGATCATCCCGTTTCTTGCCGTTTACCCGAACCTGTTCACCCTGGATCTGGGCCTGAACCTTGATCTTGCTTGCCTTGATCGCCTTGACCATCTTCCGGGCGGTATCGGTATCTATGCCCTGTTTGATGATGATCTGCTGGCGGGCGGTGCTAAGTGTGGTTTCCGGATCCTTGATATCCATACAGGCGATATCGACTTTTCGTTTGACAAGTTTTTGCCGCAAAATATCCATCATCTGCTGCAGTTGGAACTCTTGCTCTGCGCGCAGGGTGATTTCGCTCTCATTCTGTTCGAATTTTGCGTCCACGCCTTTGAAGTCAAAGCGGGTGCCGATCTCACGGTTCGCCTGATCCGCAGCGTTTCTCACTTCCTGGATGTCGACTTCTGACACAATATCGAATGACGGCATTGAAAACTCCTGATTTGCCCGGTCAACCTGAAACTGCCTGGAATGTAGCACAATGCGAGGATGGCTTCATAACTCGTAAAGCCGGGATGACAAACTATTCTCAACCTCTGGGATGGTGGGTGGCGTGCAGGTTTTTCAGCCGTTCCCTTGCTACATGGGTATAGATCTGGGTGGTGGACAGGTCGCTATGACCGAGTAACAGTTGTACAACCCGCAGGTCTGCTCCATGGTTCAGCAGGTGGGTGGCAAAGGCGTGTCGCAGGGTGTGTGGGGAGAGATGCTTGCTGATTCCTGCAGTGACCGCATGTTTTTTTATCAGATACCAGAAGGCCTGACGGGTCATTCCGCTGCCACGGCGTGTGGGGAAGAGATCCGGACAGAGCCGGGTGCCCAGAATCTCTTGCCGGGGGCCTTTCAGGAAACGTATCAACCAGGCTTGAGCCTCATCACCCAGCGGCACCAGCCGCTCTTTACCGCCTTTGCCGATGACCCTAACCACGCCTTGGGTCAGGCTGATCTGCTCCGGACGCAGGCTGATCAGTTCCGACACCCGCAGGCCGGAGGCATAGAGCACTTCCAGCATGGTGCGATCCCGAAATCCTTGCGCATCCGCCAGATCCGGGGCATCGAGCAAGGCCTCGACCTCCGCTTCGGTCAGGGCGCCGGGCAGGGGGCGTCCGATCTTGGGCGCGTCGATGAGGGCGCTGGGATCGTGTTCGATCCAGCCTTCACGCAGGGCATATTGATAGAATTGGCGCAGGCAGGAGAGCCTTCGTGCGGTTGATCGGGGTTTGAGACCCTGCCGGGCAAGCTCGGCCAGATAGAGCAACAGATCACTGCGGTCAGCATTCAGCAGGTCGGTTTCCCGTTGCTGCAGCAGCCAGATCGAAACCTTGTTTAGATCGCTTTGATAGGCACTGAGGGTATTGCGGCTCAGTCCTCGCTCCATCCAAAGGGCGTCGGCAAAGCTTTCGATGCGTCCCTGAATCTCTGCCGGCAACACCATCAGTTGCAACCGGACCAGCCTTCGTGATTCAGCAACCAGCGTTTGATCGCCAGCGGCCCACCCTCCCGCTTACCCGAAAATCCACCGATGCCATTGGCTCCCACCACTCTGTGGCAGGGCACTACGACAGGACAGGGATTGGCGCGACAGGCATTGCCGACGGCACGGGGGCTACTGTTGAGTCGTTTGGCAACCTCTCCGTAAGTGCGGACCTCACCGGATGGTATCATTTGAAGCTCAGCCCAGACTTTCTGCTGGAAATCGGTTCCATGCAGTTGCAGTGGCAGAGTGAACCGGCGCTTACCATCGACTAAATAGTGTTGAATCTGGGACACTATGTCTCTGGTTACATCATCTGACGGGGTTTTGGATGAAGTATTCTGGGGCAGAAAGTCGATCTGATGCAGTATTTCACCCCGCATTACAATCCCTAACGCACCAAATGGAACGGGGAAAATTGCCTGAAATTCTTTGTGTTGCTGACTCATTATCTATCTTTGTCAGTGTGCATATATCCCACCGTCCAAGTGACTCCGTTACCTTACCTCTGCGGAGCTTTGCTGAATACCCCGATAAGCGTGTATTGCGAAAAGGAGACTCGCTGACGGTCGTTAGGTCATTCAGCACTGGAAAAACGCAGTTGGAGGCTGGTTGATCGGAATATTCCAACACTGAAATCTTTCCACAGATCCTGTGGATAACTTTGTGGGTAAGGTGATTAAGTTTGTCCCCAGCCCTTGCTGTTCCAGCATGGCCATTAAATTGTTTAATTTTTGCACAATACAATTTAATATATATATATCAATAAGATGCAGCGTGTTTAATATGTATATTCACAAGAATAAAATGTAACCCAATATCCTGGAGCCTTCGTTTCACAAATGTGCATAAAGAGATTGACAAGCAGTTTCTCTAATGCCTTGTGCTGGATTTGGGAAAAAACTTAGTATGAGTAGGGGGATAGGGTTTTTCGTGAGACAATTTCATTGCCTGATTAGCGCTGAAGCCGGAGAATTGCGCGGATGAAGAAAGAGGGGCCAATGGTTGAGAAAAATAGAAAATTCTGGCGGGAAGTAAAACTGACGGAGATGAGCGCGTTACAGTGGGAATCGCTCTGCGATGGCTGTGCCAAATGCTGTCTGCAGAAACTGGAAGACGAAGATACCCGAGAGATCTATTTCACCAATGTGGTCTGTGATCTACTGGATCTCGAAGATTGCCGGTGCACCTGTTATACAGATCGATCCGTGCTGGTTCCCACCTGCATCACATTGACACCGAAGGATCTGGAAGAGCTCTACTGGCTTCCCGCCACCTGCGCCTATCGCTTGCTGGCGGAAGGCAAGGACCTGCTGGAGTGGCACCCACTGGTTTCCGGAAGGCAGGAGACGGTGGAGGAGAGTGGCAACTCGATTCAGGGTCGCGTGGTTCGCGAAGCGGAGGCTGATGACTTGGTTTTTCACTTGATCGATTGGGTCGAAACATGAGCGGGATAGCCAGCCTGACGGAGTTTCTCGAAACGGCCGGTGGACGTCTGCGTTTCTTCGACATGGGACGCCGTGTCAGCAAAATCCCCCACGATGATTTTCTCAAGTTCGAAAGAACCGAGCTTCCCTACCCACAGCCACTACAACAGCAGGCCTGGTTTGCCTTGGTCTTCCATGACCGTGAAAGTCAGGAGGAACCATTTATCTGGTTCCTGCGTTTCCCTTTGGATGAGCAGGGCAAGCTGATGCTGGCCGCGCGGGACGATTTCATGCATCGACTGGTGGAGACACTGGGGGAAAAGCTCAAGGCGGAAAGCAATGGAGAACAGTTCCAGGCTGCGTTGGAGGATAATCCCTACGCCTTTCAACCGAAACAGGAACGCCTGGCCGTTCTGCACGCCAAGCTTACTCTGCTGCTGAAACAGCCTGCTTCCCGCTACTATGATCACGCGGTCGGCTATTTTCAGGGTAAGCTCGGCTGGGATCAGTGGTCTTTTCTTGGCTATCAGGGCATTGCCGATCTGGCGGCCCGCTGTGCCGAGCCGGAGATGGCCAGGCAAATCGCCGAGGCGATTCCACATCTGCCCCCATCCCCGTTGGAGGCGCTCTGTCATTGTTTGGAAAATGAAGCGGTGCCGGTGGCGATTGCCGAAGCGCTCTGTAAAAGGGTGGGGGTGACCCTGGCAGAGGACGAACCTGATCCCCAAATAGTTACTGCCGGCATTCGTGGCATCTCCAACAGCATCTCCCTGACCTATAGGGATAAGCTGATCGACAGCGTGCTGAATCATCCGATAGCCTCTCGCAGCGACGTGCTCACGGCGATTGGGGGACGGGCCTGGGAGGCGTTGGAGGACGAGGAGCTGCGCTGCCGCTATCTTGAATGCCTGGCGGCATCTGATGAGTCGCAGGGCTTTTTCAACCGGGTGCTGGCAGATCTGCTTTTTCTTCCCGGCACCCGCAGCTTCATGTTGGCCAGTCTGCGCGATCCCAAACGATCCGAGACACTGTCGGCAGCCATCGGTGAGTTTTTTTCCAGCATTCGGTCACCAGTAACCTGAAAGCTGCGTTTGAATTCCGGGAACGGAGCCAATCCGGTCCGCCAAGTGTTGTTTAACTATCCGCTATTGCATGGATTGATATCGACCCCTTGTGTGCGTTTGCGAAAACCAATGCCTATCCCCCAGTGCGACGCGTGCCCTCCAGGTATTCCGATTGTTTGGCGCTATACTGTATTAGAGAGGAGGATCACAACGCATAATTGATGTCTGGCGATGCGGCGTTTCCCTAAGCCTTACATTGCCTATCTGTGATCAAGCTGTAACCTCGTTGAAGATGGATCAAGGCCATGCGCCTGGGTATTGATTTCGGTACTTGTTATTCCAGTTCCGCGTTTCTGTTGCGGGATGACCTTGTATTGGTCAAGGAACCCCTATCCCATACTTTTTCATTCCCATCGAGTCTCTATATAACCCAGCAGGGCGAAGTCCTGGTTGGACAAGCAGCCGAAAACCAGCGTTTGCAAGCCTTGTCTCGCTACCGAAGCGGTTTCAAGCGCGATCTGGGTCAACAGGAGCCATTCCAGCTCGGCGAACGGGCAATGCCGCCGGAGGAACTGATCGCAGAGGTTCTGAAAAAGCTCAAAACTGAAGCGGAGCAGATGAACGGTGGGGCCGCTATCACCTCAGCGGTTTTGACGGTTCCAGCGATCTACGCCGATTACAAACGCGGACTGATGGCGCGCGCCGGAATGATGGCTGGGCTTGAGGTGGCTCTGTTGGATGAGCCGGTGGCAACAGCCATCTACCACACTTGGAAAGCGGGCGCAGAACAGCGGCCCTCCGGCGGAGAGGTCGTGCTGGTCTACGATCTTGGCGGAGGTACCTTCGACGCGGCTCTGGTACGCAAGACCGAATTCGGCTATGAACTGCTTGCCCTTCCTGTCGGTCTGGAACAGTGTGGCGGGATAGACCTCGACCGCATGATTTTCGAACATCTCAAGCGAAATTGCAGTCAGGAGTTGCGCACTCTGCTCGAACAGCGGGATGAAGATGCGATGCGCCTGCGGGCCATGGTTACTGAATGGTGCAGGGGGCTCAAGCATCAACTGAGTGAAGCTCAGGAGGCGTTCGTATCTATCCCTGTTCCCGGTGCCACAGCTATGGAGCCATTCAGTCTCGACAGGGACACCTTTAACGAGATGGTCGCTAGTTTGGCAAAGGAGACGGCCCAGCTCTGCCATAAGCTTGTCGAGATGGCAGGAATTGGCTGGGAGTCGGTAGACTACCTGCTGCTGGTCGGAGGGTGCAGCCGGATACCCTACATCAAGGCGTTACTGGAAAACGAGTTTCAGTGCCGGGTTGAACGGGTGGACGACCCAGAACTGGCCATATCACGTGGTGCGGCGATCTATGCTGCTGAACTGGAGCGGCGAGACGATAATCCAGTCGTCTCAGCGAACGGTGGCTGGGGACTCTTCTCGAGCATCTCCGAGGCGATTCAAACGGTTAAGCCTGAAACCCGTATCCAGGTGGAACCCGGGATCTATAGGGAAACCCTGATCATCGATAAACCGGTGGAAATTACCGGTGCGGGTGCGGTCGATCAGATCATTGTTGAATCGGAGACTGGCCCCTGTGTTTCGATGCAGACAGAGCGTGCAACTCTGAGAGGGCTTACCCTGCGCCGTGCTGAGTCCTCGCGAAAGCGCGAGAAATCGGAGAGCAGATCCCACGATGCGCATTGCGCCGTGTCGATCTCACAAGGAAAACTCACAATGGTCGGATGCCGGGTGACATCTCAAGACGGCCCGTGCATCCTGATTAGCGGCGCACAAACCGATCCGCTGATCTGCAAGTGTCGGATCCATCATGGAAAGGAGGCAGGGATTGCGATTTCCGAAGGCGCTGCTGGAACGCTCGAGCATTGCAAAATCATTGAAAATACAGGTCCTGGAATCTCTGTTTCTACCGGCGCCGCTCCCAAGATCGACCACTGCAATGTCCGCGGAGGAAAGAGTAACGGTATCCGTTTCAGTGACAATGGAATGGGATCGGTTGAGTATTGCGATATACGCGGAACTGAAAAACCAGGCGTTTCCGTCGATGAAGCGAGCGCTCCCACCATCTCCCACAGCAATATCCATTTTGGAAAGCAATCCGGTATGTGGATCCAGTCCAGTGATGGCTGCATCGTAGAAGGGTGTGATATCCACGATAATCAGGAGGCCGGCTTGGTGATTGGGCCGGGGGGAAACCCTGAAATCCGCTCATGCAGAATTCATGATGGTACGAAAGAGGGTGTGCTTACGGTCGGTGCTGGAAAAGGTATCTTCAAAAACTGCGATATTTTTTCCAACACAGGGCCGGGTGCATCAGTTACCGGAGGTAGTGACCCAAGATTTATCCACTGCAGGATTTACGATGGAAAAGATTCCGGTGTGATTTTCGATGCCGATGCAGTTGGCTCACTGGACCAATGTGAGATCCATTCCAACACCAATGCCAATGTCATAAGCAAAACAGGCGCGTCACCTGTTGTGCGGCGATGCACAATCCGTGGCGGGGAAATGACCGGGATATCTGTTACCGATAGTGGCAGGGGGCAGTTCATTGAATGCAACGTATTTGCCAATGGAAAATCCGGGGTCGAGATCAAGCGTAATGGCGATCCATTGTTCAGTGGATGTAAAATCCATGACGCTATAACCTCTGAAATTATCGTATCTGACAAGGGCTTGGGAACATTCGAGAATTGCGATATCTCGAAGGCGGATGACGGGGCTTTTTGGGATATCTCCTGCATGGAGATCACCGATGGTGCCAGTCCCTCGGTCAGGGGCTGTAAACTGCACGGAAACGCCGAACGTGGGTTCCTGATAAAAACCACTGCGAAGTGTTCGATTTCGGAGTGTGAGCTCTTCGATCTCCGGTGCGGACTATATATTTCAGGTAGGGCCAGCCCTGTAATCCGAAACTGCACCTTACGCGATAACGATGTCGGGATCATCTTCGATAATCAGGCCCAGGGAATGATTGAGCGTTGCGTCATCAAAGAGAACTCAGTTAGCGGAATTCAAATTACTGAAAGAGCGCAGCCACTGATACGCGTCTGCAAGATACATGAAAACCTCGGTGTTGGCGTTTTCGTGTCGGCACAGGGGCGTACAACACTTGAGGACTGCACCATTGAAAAAAACACGGACGGATCCTGGGAGATCGAACCGCAAAGCGATGTAAGCATCGTTTGGTCGCATGACCCATATCAAAAACTACGCGAGCTGTTGGCCAAGAGCGGTCGCAATGTCAAGGGCGCAAAACGCGAGACGTTCCGGTTGGTCCGCGAGATAACCGGCCATCAATGCATCGACAAAAAGAGAAAGATGCGCGGTGTTCCCTATCAGTTGCTGCGCAACTTAAACGAGGTATGGGTACAAGCGGGGCACCGCCCGCTGTCTCAACAAGCGTGGTTCTCCGAAGACGGAGAGATCACGACGGTAGGCTGGTTCAGTGATGAAAGCTGGATGCTGCGAAGACTCCACGAACTGGGACTCTGACTGTGCCGAAGACGCCGGGCACACCATGGGTAATCCCACGACCGACATGGGACTGAAGTATGATCGATTTCGATGACTATCTTGAATCGCTCGATGATGATTTCGAGGACACCCATGAAATTTCTGAACAGATGGAGAGTGAATATAGCGGGATCGAAGGTAACGAGTTTGCTGTTCCCGATATTCCAGACGGTGACGCATCTGAGTTTAGTCGGGTCATGGCTGCCGAAACCATTGGGGAACCTATTAACACCCTGGATGCGAACTTCCCGACAGAGAGTATTACTTACGGAGAAGGATACTGGGCCACTGAATTGTTCGATGCGAAATCATTAATCACCGCCAGCGTTCAGCCTGAAGATGTCATCGGTGATCCATGGGCTTATCTGCAGTACTGGCGAATGCAACCCGAGCCAGGATTCGGTGCGACGACCTGTCAGAATTTCATTCTGTCCGAGCAACTTGCTGAGGGAATATCGGACGAACAGCTCAGCGCCATGGCGACTGATGCGGGATGGCAGGTTGTTGGAGCCGGGACCCCGATTGCCAGTATCGGCAATCTACTCGAATTCGGCGGCTTGGAGGTCGAATACGACCAATCCGCCACCCTCGATGACTTGGCCCAACAGTTGGCGGAAGGACGAACGGTTATCGCAGCCGTGAGTACAACCAAATTGTGGGCCCCGTCCGCCGATGATGACAATCTGGGCGACTATCAAGGGATTCCCGGCCAGCAAGCCTTGGGTGCGGTTCAGGTCATCGGCATCGACCGGGCCGATGCGCAGAACCCGGTTGTCATACTGAACGATCCGGGTTTGCAAAATGGTTCTGGCATCATGATTTCAGCGGAAGCTTTTATTGACGCATGGAACGAGAGCGGTGGTTACATGGTATCGGCGACAGGTGCAGGTGCAGAATCCTCACCCCTGTTGGCGGGCGGCTACAACAAATGGGGATATTGGCAGTATGACGATGGTACTTGGGAGGAAGACTTCAAATGGGGTCATTATTACAACTATTGACGAGCCAGACAGATTCACGAGTAAACAGTTGCGTGGAATGATCGAGTGGATCTGCGCAAGGTACAGACCAATATTCTGGTATGGAGAGGATGATGAATGAGCTATTCGATCAGTTTGACGAATTCGAAGATGACCTCTGGGGCCCAATTGCTGACGATGCAATGGAACCCGTAGCTGATTTATCGGTCGGTTCAGCCTATCAGGCTCCCGTTGAGTGGAATGGCATCTTTACCTCCCCAAGTGAAGAGAATAATGCGTATTTACCCGATGTTGAGCCTATGGATCAGACTGATCTATCCTCAATCCAGTCACTTGACTCTGGCGAACTGCAGCCGGAAAACATGGCGGAGTCCTTCTTTATCGAGTATCCCGTTTTTGATCCGGAGAACGCCGATCTGGAGCAAATCGTAGGCGATCCGGCCCAGGACATGGAGAACTGGCACATGCAGTCGACCCAGTCATCTTGCGCATTGGTCTCTCAGGAATTTATTCTGGATAAGGTGCTTGGGCGCGATGTCACCGAAGAGGAACTGACCAGTGTTGCAACTGATGCGGGTTGGTACACCCCCGGTGGAGGAACGCCGATGAATGAGATGGGACGCATACTCGAACATTTCGAATGCCAGGTCGACTATGACATTAATTGCACCATGGATGATCTATCGGCAAAGCTTGAGCAGGGAGAATCGATTTTAGTCGCGTTGGACTCTGATGAAATATGGAACACAGGGGCCGATCTTGACGACATACTCTCCGAGTATTTCGGCATGCCTGGTCAGGATGCCAACCATGCGGTTCAGGTTATCGGTATCGATTACAGTGATCAGGGCAGCCCAAAGGTAATTCTGAATGATCCCGGTTCCCCAGATGGTAGTGGGGTCATGATTCCAGCCGATAAATTTATGGACGCCTGGGAAGACAGTAATCATTTCATGGTATCCAGTGGAGCATCCCAGGTGTCGGATCAGATGATCGGCAACTACTATGATCGCTATGGAACCTGGTATTACGATGATGGTACGCCAGAGAGATATAACTGGGACACGGGCTATTACTGATTTGACCACCGTTTAAATTGCAATCATGAGCTTATTCAGCAGGAGAATCGATCATGTCGCACTTAAGTGAACAGACTCAGGAAATTCATTCAAACAGGTCAACACAGCAGTCGGTCCGCAGGACATCCGGGCTACTGGAAAGACTCAGAAAAACCCCTTGGTTTCAGCAACTGATTCCTGCGGAAGCGGGCATAGGATGGCCGATCCCCTTGCGCAGGAACGGAAAGGTCTATATACGAATTCCGTTTTTTGGATTCTCGCCCACGAGCGAGAAGGGAAAAACCGCCCTGTTTCCTCCTTTTGCCCTGGTCACACTGGATTGGGCCAGCTTGGTTCCAGTTGAATATGTAAACCTGCAGTTTCGAAATCCTTGGCCTGATGTGGAGTGGGGGAAGCCTGTCGGACATTTTCCTCACGAGTCAGTCGCCTCCCTTGCCGTTGGTGAATACAAAGCAAAGCGTAAGGAACTGCTTGAGCTATACAATGAGTTGTTCGACAAGCTGTCGCAGGGATCTGATTTCTCTGAAGAATGGAATCACAGATTTTCAACAGCACTAAATATACTGATGGAGCCGTCACTGGAGCCCTACTACAGGACACTCGGCAAAAAGTTTTTTGATCACTATCTCCCGTCGAAAACGCGCTAATAGTTAGGACAAACATTGTCCGCATTGAGGATTGAAAATAACCGAATTACGAGAGATCGTCCTATGCTTGAGTTTGCACAATACAAAAACAGCACGCTGCTGTTGATTCGCAGCGCAATCGATCTGGCGCAATCCCAAGACCAGGATTCAATAGCCGGGGAGCTGGAAGAAGCAGCCAATCACCTGACAGAAGAGAAGATATACATCGTCGCATGCGGTGAGTTCAAGCAGGGTAAATCATCGTTCATCAATGCACTGCTCAATGAGTCCAGTCTGTTTCCTGTTGACATTGACATCACCACGAATCTGGTCTCCACCATCAGTTACGGCCCCCACGAAGTGATTGAGGTGTTGGCTGGTGAAACAGGGAATATAATCTCCAAGGCGATCAGCCGCGACGAAATAGCAACATTCTCTACCGAACAGAAGAACAAGGACAATGTAAGAAATGTACGCTTGTTGACGATCATAAGTCCGAACGAATTGCTGAAAGACGGACTTGTGTTTGTGGACACGCCGGGAATTGGAGGTCTGAATGAGCGACATACGGAGGTGACTCAGACGTTTATCCCGAATGCGGATGCTGCAATTTTCGTCAGCGATGCTCATGCACCACTAACCACCTCCGAGCTGAATTTTATCTCCAACATCGCGCACCACTGTCCCCATATTATTCAGGTCGTGACAAAGATCGATTCTGTTCAGGACTATGTAAAGATCGTCGAAAGCAACCGCGCCAAACTGGCCGATATGCTGGGTGACGGCAAAGAGAAGATCGCTGTTGTTCCGGTATCAAGTCTTGCAAAACTGGATTATCTTGAATCCCAGGATGAGGAGGATTTGGCGGACAGTAACTTTGATATTTTCCGCGAACAGTTGTGGAGACTGATCGGCAATAACAGGGCAGCAACATTGACGCTGCATGCATTGAACAGACTATCGCTTGCCATGGCAAGACTGAACGAGCCGCTACAGGTTGAACTGAGTGCAATCGAGCAACGCAGTAAACAAAAACTCGAAGCGCTGGAACAGCAGTACCGTGACTCGAGGAGCCGGCTGCAGGAGATGTTGGACAGCAACACCCAGTGGAGGACTATGTTGAGTGATGGACTTCAGGATATACGCATGGAGGTACTGGCGGAATTCCAAGACGGTTTCGTCGGGATAAATCGCCATAACAACGCTAGCCTGGATGATGAAGCCCTGCTGCGAAATCCACAGCAGATCGTGGGTCTGCTTGAGTTGAACATCGACTCCCTCATGACGGATCTGTGGGCGTCGCTGAACAGGCGGGCGAGTGACCTGTTTGGACAGATGGAATCGGTCACTGGATTGAGCATGGGGGTAGTTGGCCTGAATAAAGAGGGCATCCTCAAGGCAGAAATCTCTGCAGATGAAATGGGAACGCAGGACTCCGATTGGTTCGCGAAATCCCGTTCCGTGGCGCGTGGCGGGATTTTCAATATCTATGCGGGCAGTGTTGTCGGCGGCGTGTTAGGCCTCGTGGTCGGCGGTGCCCTCGGCGCAGTGACTGGAGGTGCAGGGTTCCTCCCTGGCGTCGAACTCGGGCTTATGGCGGGTGCTGCTCTGGGTGGAGTCGCCGGAATTGCGTCTGGTGCCAAGGAAGGATTGGCGCAGATCACAGAAAAGGACAGGAAAGCAAGAAAGATCCAGATCGTAAAGATCATCAAGCCTTATCTCGAAGACAGCCAACGGTTGTGCCAAAAGAAGCTTACCGAGGCGACGTCAAAACTCGAACGCATTATGCGGGATGAACTCGTCAATCAACTCAGAGAGGAGAAGCAACGATGCGAGCGCACGCTCGCTTCGATTTCCGGCGGTGGCAAACTGTCGCGGAAAGCGAGCGAGGAGAGATCGCTCACGATCAAGCGGGAAATCCAAAGAATTACCCGGATTAGCACAGCAGCACGGGAATCGACGAGAACCATCCTATCTAAAATCGCAGCCGAAAGTACCCACACGGGTCGGGGTGAGGAGATGAGTCGCATCGATAATCAAGCAACGCATGATCAGAAGCCGGAAATTGCTGATAAGGGCGACTGGGCTGACGGATAGCGTGAATATCCAGCAAAATGCCAGAGAACTGTTCGAGTCAGTTCTTGCCCTGACGCAAGATCACCCCTCCCTACAGGAACTGCATTGTGAACTGCAGTCTCATTACCAGCGGCTTCACCAGCCCATGCAGGTTGCCATTGTCGGGAAAATCAAGGCGGGTAAATCGACCATGATGAATGCGCTGCTCGGTGAGCAGATGGTGGCCACTGGCGCGGAGGAACTTACCTTCAATGTCAACTGGCTGAGATATGCTTCGGAACCGTTTCTGCTGGTCCACTACAAGGATGACCGTCCAGCCGAGGAGAAGTCCCTCGAAGAACTGGAATCGCTGACCCGACGGCGGGGTTTCGATATGGAACAATTGAAACAGATCAAGTATGTCGAAGTCGGTTACCCAAACGATATGCTGAAAAACTTCAACCTTATCGATACCCCTGGTCTTGGGTCTGCCTATCTGGATGACAGCCGCAATACCCTTGATTTTCTCGGTCTGGATGCACACAAGCTCACTGAGCGAACCGAGGCTGAGGCCTCAGGTGAGGACGCTATCCTCTATCTGTTCAGCCAGAGCATAGGCCAGTCGGACAAAAGCATTCTTGAAGAGTTTCAGGGTGCATCCATAGGAGAGGCGTCGCCGATAAACACCATCGGTGTGCTTACACGAATTGACGCCTATTGGCCGACAGAGGATAACCCGCTGGCCGGAGGACAAAATGTCATTAACCGGCTCCGCTCAGAGCATAATGAGGTCAAGGGGGTTTTTTATAATATTTTTCCGGTTTCCGGGCTGTTGGCGTTTGGTGCAAAGACACTTACCAGGGAAGAACATGGGACGCTTCTGCAATTGGCCAGGTTGCCGCAAGCGCGTTTTCAGCGACTGATCCGGAACGTCAATCGCTTTGCTCAACGTGAATACGACGACATCGACGTCTCCCCACAACGTCGGCAATCACTTCTGATACGGCTGGGGCAATTTGGTATAGGGGAGGCATATTCAGCAATATCTGACGGCATTGGTGAAAAGGATGCTTTGTCTCAGGCGTTGGTCAGCCGGAGTGGTCTGCCCCAACTCATTGATTGTGTCATGTCTCATTTTGGCAACCGTGCTTTTTTGATCAAGCTGAGTACCGGATTGCACAAGACCGCTGCGAGTTGTTTTGCTGCAGAGAGAAGACTCTCCGGGCTGGAGCGCGGAATCGTCTCGCAGATCAGGGCAAAGTTCGAGGCCTTTGAAGCACAGCAACATGAATTCACCGAATTACGAATACTACGCAGCTATTACGATGGTGGATTGGAGATTACCCCGGATGAAGCGCAACACCTGCTGCAGATAACCGGCGAGTATGGCGCGTCTATAGGCGAAAGACTGGGGGCTGACCAGCAAGCGGACCCCGCGACTCTCCTTGCTGCCTGCCTTGAGCGAAAGAGGTATTGGTACCAAAGGGCGAATGACGTAATGGGTGCCGGCAGGGCTACGATTTCAGCTGCAAATGCACTCGCACGATCCTACGAGAGGATCGAGTACAATCTTAGTAGAGGCCCCGGATCTGCAGATCGCCAAAATTAAATCGGTCAGCCTGATCGCCGGGAGAACGCTTATTAATGATCCAAGCGAAAACCGATCTTCACGGTGACCTGCAATGGGTATCCGCATAGTGTTAACAGGCACTAGGAGCATCCGGCGATTAGTAAGTATGCATCGAGAGTGGTTATAATTTATTCAGATGGATAATCACACATGCTGACGGATCAGATTTCCCTATCAGCAACTGGTGGCGTCCCATCAAACGGGGAACAATACCGGCTTTCCCCAAATGCCTGATCATTGGGAGATGGACATGGGCAGTGTGAAAAAACGTTTTCATCCGCACCTGCAGAGCCTTGCAAGGATCTGCATCGTCCTCTGTCTTTCCCTGGGGTATCTCACCCCGACATACTCTGAAACCGCTATTCAAGACGGCGCCATCCCCATCGACCAGTTGCGTGCTGCTCAGCAAAAGGAATTGGATGCCCTGCGTGAAGGTTATCGAAATCAGGCCAATAAACCCGGCGCCGATCAGGATGCACTCTTTGACCGTTACCGATCGGATCGAAAACGGCTCCAGGACAAATACAACCGGCTGGATACCCGTAACCAGCGCGTAGATGAGATGATCAATCGGACCGGCGCCGCCCAGACCGGGAGCAACACCAAGGATGTGCGGGCCGATGTCGATACTGCGGGCAACACGGACCAGATCGATGAGCGGATGGTCGAGGAGTTGAAACGCCGAGGTCACGATGTCGATACCAGCAATCCCAGCAAGGTGGTCGATCATACGGATGACCATGTCTACTGGCGCAAGGAGACCGCTGCGGGGAACAAGGCCAAGGAGACCGACTTTGACTCCTTCAAGACCCCCGGCGGGCGCGATGCCACCGGCAACCTCGGGGAGGTGAAGGATGCACGGGGTGAAGGGATCGACCACTCATCCAAATATCACCACGGGCGCGCGGACGGTGACCTGAAGACCATGGGCAAGTCGGTGTCGAAGATGGACAAGGCGTCGGACCGGGTCAGGTATGACGAGAGCAAAGGCGCCTTTGTCAAAGACCAGGGGGAGTTCAGACGTTCGCTGGCAGAGCATCCCGATCCCGAGATGAGGGCGCTGGCTAAGATCGACCCGAAAACCGGCAAATCCCAGGCCGATACGCTGGTCGACCAGGCAAAGGCATTTCAGAAATATGGTGATCCGGTGACCGCAGGCATCGCTGATCTGGGCGATTCACCGGAGGTTCAGGCGCAAAAGGTGAAAGAGTGGCAAAAGAGATCCAATAAGTATATGGATGCAGCTGAGCAGAGGGCGAATCGTCGTGGGGATGTCCGGGACAAGGTGAGGGAAAACTTCGAGCAGTCCTATCGCAACGCAAACAGTGCCGATCCGGCGGAAAAGGAGTGGAACAGAAACGCTGCCGATGACATCGATAACAATCGGCGTCGTGTACGAGAGGGCAACGAGGTCGGCGATAGATTTCTCAGTGGCGAAAAAGGCCGCAGGACCTCGGATGACACATACAGCGGCGGTTGGAAAGACCGGGGCGAGTCCGTCAAGGGCGCGATTCCTGATGATGAGCTGCAGCGGCGGCTAAACGCGGCGGAACAGAGTGCCAACGCGAAGAAGCAGGGTGGGATCGACAGTCCGGATGGCGGTGCCCCGAAAAGGGGAATCTCAAGTGACCCTGATCTGCCTGCGAGCGGAATAGGCGCAAGAAGAGGGCAGGGCATTCCAGATCCGGATCTTCCCTCTGCCGGTAGGCGGCCCTCCTGGGCAGATGGCCCGACTGACGTGGTGGTTGTGGGCAAGAGAGGCAAGGCCAAGGTGACCGCCATCGATGGCCGACTCCCCAAGTCCAAGCCAAACATCAAAGGTGCTGTCGGAGCTGGCGTGGAAGCTGGCCTGCAGATGGGTGAAGCCACGGCGCGAAAGCTGGGTGAGGTGCTGGATCGCTCCGACCAGACCGTCACCGGGAAGGACATGGCGGACATCGTCAAAGAGGGCTCGGGATATGAGCCGATGCGCAAGGCGGTGGAAGATACCCGGTTGCGCCAGCGCATCAAAAAGATCGAGCTGGAAAACAAGATTCGTGATCTGGAGAAGAAGCCGGGGTCGCTGACTGCTGCGGAACAGGGTGAACTGGGTCGGTTGAAACAGCAGGCCGCCAATACCGACACGACCACCTCGAATTTGCAGGATCTGGGCCAGCAGATGCTGATCGATCCCAACAAGGAGATTATCGGTCGTCGGATGGGTGAGATGGAGGCGCAGGCCAAGGCGGAGGGACGCAAGTCGGAGTTTCTGCGGGATGGCCTACCGGCCATGGGGAAGGCCGGGGCCGAAGTGGTTGGAAACGCTGTCGGAATCGGGGCGGCGGCCAATATGGCAGCCGAGATGGAGACCTTCAACGAGCGCTCCGACTGGTCGGCACAGAAAAACGCCATGGTGCAACACCTTAACGACAAAGCGCGCTGGGCGGACAAGCGAAACCGCAAGGCGACGGCGGAGTTGGAAGGCATCCTCTTTTCAGGCAACGCAGACAGCCCGGAGAATCAACAGCGCGTCGAGCAACTGCTGGGTGAGATCGCGGCAAACCAGGCGGAGATGGACAAAATCGTCGCCATCGCTAACCGCAACCTGAGTGAAGTCGATCCGAAAAAGCTCGCTACGATCCGGGGCTTGGCTGGTAGCCAACCCGATCCCGATGCCATGCGAGACTATGCCCGGCAGATGTCCGAAGGTGCAAGGCAAAAGGCGGAAGAGGAAGAGTCCTGGCTCGACAAGGAGAAAAAACGGGAGCAGGCCCGCCGTGCCGAGGAGGAAAAGCGGAGGAAGGTAGAGGAGGAGAAGGCCCGTCTGGCCGAGCAGAATAAGCAGAAAGAGACAGAGGCCGATGACGGATGGGGCAGCGCCGAGAGCGGTTATGGTGAAGAGGCGCCAAAGACGGCAGCCTCCGGCGAAGAGGCACTCACTGACAAGATCACCGAGATCATGCTCACCGAGCCGGACCCTGAACGTCGAAAGGAACTCATCCGACAGGCCATCCGGAAACATGCCGGTGGTGGGCAACAGGGTGGTGCAGATGACGGTGCATGGGGCGACGGCGGATACGAACAGGCCAGCCCCGCGGAGCAGTATGTCAGTGCCATCAGGGCCGCCAATGCCGATGGCGATTTCCAGCGGGCAATGCGTCTGGCCAACCAGGCCCGAGACGCAGACCCGGAGCATGCATGGCTGAATCAGAACTACGGTACCATTCAGCTGCTTGCGGAACGTGATAAACGCTATCGGGAAGCTATCCAACACGCGATCAGCAATCTGGAGCGCGGCAATGTCGATGAGAGCATTGATGCGCTAAAGAGGGCAATGCAGAACGCCTCGACCCGGTTGGGACAGGATCAGGATGTCCGCACCCTGCTGGAGGACGCCAAACGGATCGCCCAAATGGAGCGCGAGGAGGCCATAGAGCGGGCGCGTCGGGAAGGGGAGAGGAGTGCCTACGAGCGGGACCGCGAACGGGCGCGCTATCAACAGCGCCGGGAAGAGAACAGACGTTCAGCTCAGGCCTTGAGGGGAGCCCTGATGGGTGTCCTGGGGGCGGTCAGTCAGGCCAAGGCCGCGCGTAGCACCAGTACAACAGTAAATCCGGGTGCCTATTCCGACGACATCATCCAGCGCAAGGTGCGGGAGAACCAACGCAAGTATGGCGATTTGATGAAAAAGTACGAACAGAGCCATCGCCAAAATCTCCATACTGCGCCCAAGACACCCAGACGGCAACCCGGCAACAACGCAAATGCGGGGTGGGCAACCAAGTCGTCACAGCCCGCAGCCAAGACCAAGTCTTCGGGGTTCGATAAATGGGAAGGCGATTTCAGCAGTCAATGCGATGGCAAGGCCCCGGGTATCTACGAGTTTGGAGAATGTTTCGAACATACCGATTTTTAACCAGACAATGCGTCAGCCGTCACTTCTAAATGGTCGAATTGTCAGGGTTCGATTGTGAACCTCACCAGCCGGCTGGTACAACCGGTCTGGATGCAGACCTCGCCTTTGTAAGTATAGGTGCCTGGTGTTGCCTGCGGCGGGATCTTCTGGCGGAAGTTGGTCGCATGCTTCCCGCTGCTGCGGGTTTCCTGTCGTTCTTTGGGATAACCCGGCAGAGCCTTGCTGTTGAAGACCAGGTTGCGTGATTCGGTCACCTGCACAGGCTGCCCGTCGGCCGCGTCGATGGTGTAGTCGAGTTGCAGTTTCAAGACCTCTCCGTGCCTGACACGGGATGGTGTTGCGGCTACGGTGAGGCGGGAAATCGATGGTTCAGCCATCTGTGCCGGGGCTGGTGCGACGGGCGCAACGGGAGTCAGTTCCGGCTGGGTCGGTGGTGTCGGCAGCGTAGCGGGGATCTCTGCGGTGCTCGTTTCCGTCTTGTCAAGGAACTTGATGGTTGCGTTAGTGAGCTGATCTTCGATCCAGTCCACGGTGGCTGTTTGGTTTGTCATGTCTTCATAGAATTCGCTACCCCAAGAATCTTTGTTGGGTGTGCTTATTCTGAGGAGGCCTCTATTGCCTTGCTGATTTTTGAAATAGAGCGCCAGTGCATGGTGTGTCCACGGCCTGACATTTGTGAAGGTGGCAACGTCTCCTCCACGCGCCTGAAACTTGCCGAGCTTCTGCTGCTCTTTCTTATCATGTGGGGATTGGTTGTAATGGGTGGCATACCAGTGAACCGGCTTGCCTTTGTAAATCACCATTTTGGAGTGCCAATCCGTTCGAAAAACAAACTCCCGCCCGACAAAGGCGAGCCTGAGTTTGTCCATGTGCCCATTCGTCAGTTTGACCTTTTGT
This sequence comes from gamma proteobacterium endosymbiont of Lamellibrachia anaximandri, assembly GCA_016756835.1. Lineage (GTDB taxonomy): Bacteria > Pseudomonadota > Gammaproteobacteria > Chromatiales > Chromatiaceae > QGON01. The sequence goes on from JAESPE010000009.1 coordinate 24,183, forward strand.
GCACCGCAGGAACTCAGCAGCAGGCCGGAGAGGATAAGCGCCATGACGTTGAGGAAGCCACGTTGAAAACCATATCTGTCAGACAGGGTATTGGCGTTGGGTTGGGAGATAGTTCCGTTCATTTTCCGTCCTTCCGGCCTGGTCATTGGGTCAATGGATAGATAGCAGGTGATGTTGGAGAAAACTATACCATTTGTGGGGCAGAACGACAGGGGGCGAGATCGCCTGCTACTCTCTCTTCACGTTGCAGAAGAGAGGGGTAGCGAAGGCGAAGAGTTCGAGGATGATAACCAGTGTCGGGTCCCGGCCCTGCATCTGACCTCCAGGGATGGAGGAAATGCAGAAGAGTGCAGCAGCAATCTCTGCCATGCAGTCGTGTGTCCTTGGTGTGTTTCGTGGTTGAAACAGTATTTCTTGCCGGACACAAGTCAGGGTCTTTTCAGTCGTCCAGGCGAAAGCCGATCTTCACGGTTACCTGCCAGTGGGCCACCTTGCCGTCCTGGATATGGCCACGGGTTTCGACTACCTCGAACCAGTTCATACTATGGACTGACTTACCGGCGCGTTTAATGGCATTGCGGATTGCCGCGTCGCTGCTTTTGGTGGAAGAACCCACCACTTCGATCTTTTTGTAGACATGGTCACTCATTGTGATACTCCTTGATTGGGGTTTGATTTTTCTATGTTTGTAGCTCCAGCTTCTTTTTCAGCAGATAGAGCTGTTCCAGTGCCGCTCTGGGAGAGAGATCATCGGGATCGATCTCACGCAACATATCAAGTGCGGGAGACTCTTGAGGTTCCGCTGCAAACAGAGGCAACTGGTTCTGCTGTTGGTCCGCGTGTTGCTGGGCTGCCTGTTCCAATTCCAGTAATCGCTGCCGGGCACGTTTTATCACGCCCTTGGGAACCCCCGCCAGTGCTGCGACCTGCAGTCCGTAACTCTGATTTGCCGGTCCCTCCCGCACAGCGTGCAGAAAGATGATGGAGTCGCCATGTTCCACTGCATCCAGATGTACGTTGGCGATGCCGGGATACTCATCGGGCAGGGTGGTCAGTTCAAAGTAGTGGGTGGCGAAGAGGGTGAACGCGCGGATGCGTGTTGCCAACTCGACGCCGCAGGCCCAGGCGAGGGAGAGTCCGTCGAAGGTGGAAGTGCCGCGTCCGATCTCATCCATCAACACCAGGCTCTGCTCGGAGGCGTTGTGCAGGATGTTTGCGGTCTCCTCCATCTCCACCATAAAGGTGGAACGTCCACCGGCAAGATCGTCCGACGCGCCGATGCGGGAGAATATGCGGTCGATGGGGCCTAGGCTGGCCGCCTTTGCCGGTATGAAACTGCCCGCATAGGCCAGCAGCGTGATGATTGCGATCTGCCGCATGTAGGTTGATTTGCCGCCCATGTTGGGGCCGGTGATGATCAGGATGCGGCGTTTCTCATCGAAGCGCACGTTGTTGGCAACGAAAGGTGTGCTACTGACCTGCTCTACAACTGGGTGGCGTCCATCCAGGATCTCAAGGCCAGGCTCCTGGTTCAGCTCAGGTTGGCGCAGGTCGAGGGTCTCGGCCCGTTCCGCCAGATTACAAAGAACATCCAAGGCGGCGAGACCCTCTGCACAATTTTGCAGGGGCTGGAGATGCACTCCCAGTCGGTCCAATAGTTCATTGTAGAGTGATTTTTCCCGTGCCAGTGAACGTTCTCTGGCACTGAGTACCTGATCCTCGAACTTCTTCAGTTCCGGGGTGATGAAACGTTCTGCCCCCTTCAATGTCTGGCGGCGGACGTAATCTTCCGGCGCCTTATCCGATTGAAGACGGCTGATCTCGATGTAGTAGCCGTGTACCCGATTGTAGCTGACCTTGAGGTTGTTGATGCCGGTGCGCTGCCGCTCCCGCTGCTCCAGGTCGAGCAGAAACTGGTCGGCGTTCTGCGACAGGTTGCGCAGTCGGTCGAGCTCCTCGTCATAACCTTCCGCCAATACACCGCCGTCGCGGATCAGCATCGGCGGCTGTTCGATGACGGCGCGTTGCAGCAGGTCGTGAACCTCCGGATGTTTGCTGATCTTATCCGACAGGACGCCAGGCAGGGGCGAGGTGAGCAGTGTCAACTGCTGCTGCAGCTCGGGCAGGGTTCCTAGGGCGTCCCGCAGCACACTGAGATCCCGTGGACGTGCGCTCTTCAATGCAACCCTGGCAAGGATTCGCTCGATGTCGCCGATGCCTTGCAGCGTCTCCTGCAAGGCGGGGAAGGCACGTTGGTTGAGTAATTCATCGATCGCGGCATGGCGCTCGGAGACAGCGCCGGCATCGCGCAGGGGACGGTTGATCCAGCGCCGCAGCATGCGGCTGCCCATCGGCGTGGCGGTGCGGTCCATGATCCCCGCCAAAGTGTGTTGGGGCTGATTCGACAGGGAGTGATCCAGTTCGAGATTACGGCGGGTGGCGGCATCGATGATGATGGCGTCCTCACGCCGTTCTACCCGCAGGCTACGGATGTGGGGCAGGGCGCTGTGCTGGGTCTCCTCCACATACTGCAGCAGGCAACCGGCAGCACCGACTGCAAGGGGCTGATCCTGACAGCCGAAGCCGGTGAGTTCACGGGTGCCGAACTGGCGCGTCAGCAGTTGGGTGGCGGCGTCCAGATCGAAATGCCAGACAGGGCGGCGGGTGATGCCACACTGCAGATCGAGACTCTCCGGCAGACCGGAGTCCTCATCCAGCAGCAGCTCTGCCGGGTGCAGTCGTTCGAGTTCGCTGGTTAGCGCTTCATCTGTGTCGAGCTGTTGGACTGTGAAACGGCCGCTACCAAGGTCAAGTACCGCGAGGCCAAAACCCGCCTCCGTTTCATAAAGTGCAGCCAGTAGATTTTCCCGCCGCTCCTCCAGCAGTGCCTCGTCAGTCACCGTGCCGGGTGTGACGATACGCACCACCTTGCGTTCCACCGGGCCTTTGCTGGTTGCCGGATCGCCGATCTGTTCGCAGATGGCGACCGATTCCCCCAAACGCACCAGCTTCGCCAGATAGCCCTCGGCGGCGTGATAGGGCACCCCGGCCATTGGGATTGGTTTGCCGGCGGACTGGCCCCGCTTGGTCAGAGTGATATCGAGCAGGCGTGAGGCCTTCTCCGCGTCAGCGAAAAAGAGTTCGTAGAAATCCCCCATGCGATAGAACACCAGCATATCGGGGTGTTCCTCTTTGATGCGAAGATATTGCTGCATCATAGGAGTGTGATTCGGAGTGTTTTTCGTCATCTAGGCGCCGGGATTCAATTTAGACGGGTAGGGTATAAGGCAAAAAAATCTGTGTCGATATCTTGCAATGTCAATCTTTTTTAGATCATGAAACAGCTACAAAGCTCGGCCTTTCCAGTGGCACGGCCACCTTTAACCTTTTGCCTTGTACCTTTAGCCTTATCACCCAAAGCTATAATGCTTCTCCACGTCCTTGATGATCTGCCAAGTGCACTTCATCCCCGCAGGGAAGGTCACCAGATCACCGCGTCCAAACTCCTGGGGCTCACCGTCCTCCGGCGTCACTATGACCTTGCCGCGCAGGAAATAGCAGGTTTCGCTCTTGTCATAGGTCCACTCGAATGTGGAGACCTCTTTTTCCCAGGTTGGCCAGTCAAAAACACCGGTAATTTCCAACTTCATCGCAGAGGGACGGTGTTCAAAATGGATTGTGTGATGTGTCATATTCGTTAGTTGCTGTCTGCTCGTGATTTACATCGGGTGAGTCTAACCTGAATTGAGGGCTGCCGTCAGGTGGCTCATTTTTATTATTCATGCCCCATTTCGTGATGATCTGATTTGATTGGTTTATGATCATCGGAAATGCCGGATCCCCATCCGGCTCGGAAGACACCATGAATGTTTTTATCCTCAATACGGGTCGCTGCGGCTCCACAACTTGGGTCGAGGCCTGCAAATACATCCGCAATTACACTGCGGCCCATGAATCCCGAAGTCATCTTATCGGCGAGCAGCGGCTAGCCTATCCATCCCGGCATATCGAGGCGGACAACCGCCTCTCCTGGTATCTGGGTCGACTGGATGCGCTGTATGGGGACGATGCGTTCTATGTACATCTGAGTCGCAATCGGGATGAGACAGCGCAAAGTTTTGCCAGGCGTATCGATTTCGGCATCATGCGCGCCTATCGAGAGGGCATCCTGCAGAACATGGAGCCTGACTATAGTGCCGAAGTATTGGCGCATGATTACATCGAAACGGTGGAGAGCAATATCGCGCTATTTCTCAAGGACAAACACAATAAGATAAATGTTCGGCTTGAATCGGCCAAAGCTGATTTCTCTCTCTTCTGGAAAGCCATTGGTGCTGAAGGGGAATTGGAGGTAGCACTGGCTGAATTCGATGTGCGTTACAACCCGTCCAGTAGCTGAATATTGCCGAAGTAGGGCGGCATTCGGCACAGGTAGCTCTATCGTTTGTCGATAGACAGCAGGGAGCAGCCACGCTCCGTTTCGATAAAACTGTGCTGGACAGGCGGGTAATCCGCCTGCCACTGAGCGACCAGTTCCCGCTCATCTGCCCGCGCCGCATCGTCCAGATAGACGGTGCAATGGCTATTCAGTCTTTCCATCAACAACGGCAGTGCCGGGTAACGGGAGTGCTTCTGGATAAAGCCTGGAGGACCATCGATCACAAGCATATCGATCTCTGGTACGGATAGATCGGAGAGCATGTACCATTGAAATTCCCGACCACCAATTTTGGTGGCTACCAGTGGCGCGTGCAGAACTGTCGCCATGTTATCCAGGCCGTAGAGGTTCAGGGCAGCTTGCGTGGCCTGTGCGTACTTCTCACCATTTTCAAGGCTCCAGACATGGCCGTTACCATTTAACTGGCAGCAGCGTGCCAGCAGCAGCGTGCTCAAGCCACTGCTGCACTCAAACACGACAGAAGGCTTCTCCCGCAGACAGTGCTCAACGACCAAGCCCAAAAAGTCAGCTCCGGCCGACCAATGTTCGGTGTAGGGTAAGCCTTGATCGAGACCCAGACGGTCGCACAGGGGTTGATACTCATTCGGGTAAGAAAAAGTGAGTGATGCCTGGATATGAGCCATATTGTCAGGGCCACCGCATTAAAATCAGCTTGAAAACACCACCTTAGTGCGGTAACGGTCATTCCACGCAGCTTTTCTCTTTTTCTTAGCGAGACTGAGTGAAGAGGACTCCTGCTGAAACAAGTTCATACACAGATGACGTATGCTGGTCATGATCGTAGCGGCATGCCCTTTACGTATCCGGCTGGCATCGTCACCAAAAACCACATCGAGTCGCCAATGCAGTGGATTCTCCACCCCCCAATGCCCACGCACGGCATTTGCAAATACCTTTGCATTTGCCGTGATTGAGTTGATGAAATAACGCCGCTCAATGCTTTTAACATTCCCTTCCAAACATTCACGTTCAACCATTCCAATGCTGGTCAGCCCCTTCCATTTGTGCATATCGGGTAACGTCAACAGAACATCACTTATCCAGTATCGTCGCGTTTCAAGCCGACCATGCGCCTTATCCAACTCTTCCTCATAGTCATAATTAATACCATTGAAATGACTCACTTGTGCTGTCAGAAAAAAATCCTCAACGGCATCATGAAGTGTGCCCTGATTGCCCTTTAATCCGAGCACATAATCTCCTTGCCGATCAATGATCTGCTCAGCAATGCCTCGTTGACAGCCCATGGCATCAATCGTAACGATGCATCCCTTAAGTTCCAATAATTCCAGCAGTTTTGGAATGGCTGTAATCTCATTAGACTTCTCATCTGTGGCTTGTTGGCCCAGAACCATGCGGTTGGTGCACGCCCATGCACTGACCATGTGCAGTGGATTGCGGTTATTCTTACGATCTCGCGAACCCCGTGCCGTTTTGCCATCTACGGCAATAATCTCTCCATTCGTAGCGCTCACCACTGATTGCGTCCAGCTCATAAAGCATTCACGGAATCCTACGGGCGATATCCTTGAGAGAACATAGGCGATGCAGTCATGAGATGGAACTCCATTCTCAAGGGCAATATGCTGCTGTAGCCAATCTAGTTTTTCTTTTCCAAAATCCTCTATCGCCTCCCAGCCATCTGCTCCGCTGGCAACAGCTGATACGGTGAGTACGATGATATCAATTAGGCTATGTTGCTTGTGTCGCTCTATTCTTGGGTCAGTTAGGGAGGAAAAATGCTCTACTATGCTGGCGGTCATGAGAAACTCCTGATGTTGTTTCTCGTAATGATCGCCTAGTTCATTGCATTTAAACAGGTTTTAATGCGGTGGCCCTGGAACCCAGGCTCATCGATCTCCCAAGACTGGCCAGCCACCAGTACACCATGAGCCGCGCCGGTTTCGTTGAAGGAAGTATTGATCGCCTGGTCGATCTCATGGTCAAACCAGCCACCGAAGAAATGATCGCCGGTTCCGGTAATGGTTGCCGTAATGATGCCCAGCCCCGTCGTCATGTTGAATGCACTGACATCAACGCCGGCAGGCACGGCGGCAGCACTAAAAGTCCCGTCGACATTGAAAGCGAAATCTTTCAGATCAATGGTGCCGGCATGGGCTGAAAAGGCGGTCAACCCCAGGACCGAAGCCAGAATCCATGCGGAAAATCTACGTTTCATCATCCTACTTTCGCCTCCCGACGCTGGATATAAATGTTTTATACAGATAATAAATTCACAGCAAGATTTGAACCAGATATTTTCGATGCACGCTTAACTTCTTGTATTTTTTAATAATTTGATACGAATTAGGATTATTTATCCCATCCCGTCTCCAGCCAAAAGCAGAATTTGTAAAATATTCCGACATAAAAAGAAAGGTTAAAGGCGTTCGTGCCAGTGGATAGGCCGGGCTTTGTCGCTACTGCTTTCTGAGAGATAGCGATTTCTTTCCAAGAACTCCGAATGCGTAGGCCCGATCAAGCGCAGCGGATCGGGCATTGAAGCATTGAGAACGATTGAGGTTGCCGGTTCCGCTGCGCTTGAACCGTCCTACATCTTCCCACTGGCAGCAGCGACGCAGCACGGCATCTCCTGTGGCATGGTCTCCTTTAGTTTTTTACCTTTCGCCTTTAACCTATATTTTTTCACCTAAGATTCTGCTTATACGACGGTATATCCGCATTCAGCGCCTTGGAAAAGTTGGAGAAGTCCATGGTCACCGAGGCCAGTTCGACCCCTTCAAAGTTGGTATTGGTGACATCGGCACTGCGCATCACGGTGCCCCCCATCACTGCATGAGAGAGATCGGCACCGGAAAGATTGACATTTCTCATCACACAATCCTCGGCGGAGATATTGCGCAGACGGGCGCCACTCAGGTTGGCCCCTTCCAGATTCGCCAGATTGATGGCGCTGAAACCGTCCGGCTGTTGACTTTCGAGGTTGATCCCACTGAGATCGGCTTTGATCAGGTTGGTGTCGTTCAGATGGGCATCCCTGAAATCGGCATTGGAGAGATCAGCCCGGCGAAGATTGGCCTTGATGAAGAGCGCATCATGGGCCACGCTGCCTGATAGATTGGCCTCCTGAAAATCGGCATCACACATGTCCGCACGGCTCAGGTCGGCACCTGACAGGTTGGCCCCGCGAAACATCCCGCTGCGCAGGTCAGCACCTCTCATGTCAGCCCCGGTGAGATCCGCCCCTTCCAGCACCGCAGCATTGGCGCGTACGTTACTGCCGAAACGCACCTGAACGAGATTTGCGCCTTTGAGACTCGCGCCACTCAGATGGGCATTATTGAATGTTGCCCCTTGCAGATTGGCGCCACTCAGATCGGCATCGATCAACTCGGCAGAGTTGAATCGCGCACCTCGCATATCCCTGTTTCTCAGATCTGCCGCCTCCAGATCCATCTCCCGCAGATCCGCGCCGACCAGCGTTTCGAGTTCGAGACTGGCAATCACTTCACCCGACACTTTATTTTTGATTTCCAGCATTTTTTTCTCCATTTTTTCCGTGTCACTGTTATTCCTAATTGGAAGCATAGTCCCAGCCACTATCCTCTGGAAGACTTTATCCATCCAAGATGATCATGGTCAACAGAAGAAGGCTGTCAACAACTATACTTGCTCGTAGATAGTGCGTTTTTTCGCAGTCTGTGGGAAGCCGTCAATGACAAAAAAAACATCACCCAGATTTCGATCGCGTCGACCGGCTCTCGATCATGCCGCGCTACCCCATAAGGTTGAGCTGCCACTGGGCATGGCGGGTAATGTCGCCCGCACATTCATCGACTCCCCCCTCTCCCCCCTGCTTCTGCTTGCCTGCCTCTTCATCGGCATCCTGGGCCTGATCTTCACGCCGCGGCAGGAGGATCCCGAGATCCTCGTGCCGATGATCGATGTCTTCGTCAGTTACCCCGGCGCCTCCTCGGATCAGGTCGCCAGCCTGGCCACAGATCCGCTGGAACGCATGATGAGCGAGATCCCCGGTACCAAGCACATCTACTCCGCCAGCGAACGTGAGCGGGCCATCGTCACCGTCCGATTCAAGGTCGGGGAGAAGCTTGGGCCCTCTATCGTCAAGGTGCACGACAAGATCCAGTCAAACCTCGACAAGATGCCCCCCGGCGTGGCGATGCCTCTGGTAAAACCCAAAGGCATCGATGACGTTCCAGTGGTTACCGTTACCCTCTGGTCTGAGGAGATGAGGGGCGTCGATCTGCGCGCCCTCGCCTTCGATTTGCTGCAGCGTCTGAAGGAGGTGCCGGATACGGGGCAGGGTTTCGTCGTCGGCGGGCAGGCGCGTCAGGTACGCGTCGAGGTCCTGCCCGAGCGGCTTGCGGGTCACGGCATCAGCATGGACTCCGTTGCCAATACGATCCGCACCGCCAACATCGAGCAGAGCTCAGGCACGATAGAGATCAGCGATACCCACTATAAGGTCACTGCCGGTCAGTTCCTTAAAAATGCCGCAGATGTGGCAAAGCTGGTGGTGGGCAGCCATTTCGGCAAACCTGTCTATGTCCATGACGTGGCAAATGTGTTCGAAGACGCGGAAGAGACCCAACGCATGGTCAGCTTCATCAGTGGCACAGCCTTGCCTGATGAGGCGATCCACACTGATGGCGCAGCCGCGGTCACCATCGCCATTGCCAAAAAAGAGGGCACCAACGGTGTCGCGGTAGCCGATACGCTGCTGGAAAAACTGGAGCGTCTCAAAGGCCGGCTGATCCCCACCAACGTCAACGCCGAGATCACCCGCAACTACGGCAAGACCGCCAACGACAAGGTCAACGAACTGCTCATCGCCCTGCTTGAAGCCACCATCGCAGTGAGTATTCTCAGCTGGCTGCTGATCGGCCGCCGCCCGGCGATGGTGGTCATCACCATCATTCCGGTGGTCATCCTGGTCACCATCTGGTCATCCTGGGTAATGGGCTACACCATCAACCGGGTAAGCCTTTTCGCCCTGATCTTCTCCATCGGCATCCTGGTGGACGACGCCACTGTGGTGGTGGAGAACATCTTCCGGCGCTGGCTGCACGACGATTCAACCAGTAAGGAGATTGCAATAGATGCCGTGCGCGAGGTGGGCAATCCCACAATCATCGCCACCCTGACGATCCTCTCCGCCCTGCTGCCGATGGGTTTCGTCAGCGGCATGATGGGGCCCTATATGTTTCCCATCCCCCTGTTCGGATCGGTGGCCATGATCTTCTCTCTCTTCGCTGCCTTTGTGTTCACCCCCTGGACCGCGCGTCTGATGCGACCCAAACTCGATGCACTGAAGCGGGCGGAAGAAAAAGAACGCAAGATCCAGGCCGCCATCGGAAAACTCTACCGGCCTATCATTGAACCCCTGGTTCACAACCGGCATCTGGCAAAGGTCTTCCTGATCAGCATCGTCATCGCCTTCTTCGCAGCCTGCTCCCTCTTCTATTTCAAAGCAGTGACGGTAAAGATGTTGCCGTTCGACAACAAACCGGAATTCAACGTCGTCATCAACATGCCGGAAGGTACCGCACTGCCGGTCACTGCCAACGTAACCCAGCGGCTGGCCCGGCACCTGAAGGGCATGCCTGAGGTTACCGCTCTGCAGACTTACATCGGCACCGCCTCGCCGTTCAACTTCAACGGCATGGTGCGCCACTACTATCTGCGCCAGGAACCCTGGCAGGCAGACATTCAGGTGATGTTGATCGACAAGGATGACCGAAAGCGCAGCAGCCACCAGATCGCCGAAGCGGCCCGGCGCCTGCTGACACCCTTTGCCCAGGAGCTGAATGCCCGTATTTCGGTGGTCGAGATGCCCCCCGGCCCACCGGTGCTGCAGACCGTGGTGGCAGAAGTTTATGGTCCGGATGACCTCACCCGCAAGACCGTCTCAAAAGATCTGATAGAGATGTTCAAAGCGGCTCCCAATCTGGTGGACGTCGACTCCTACATCGCCGATGACTATCAACGTTGGCACTTTGCGGTGGATACTGAAAAAGCCACCCGCCGTGGCGTCCAGGTGGAAACCATCACCCGCAATCTGGACATGGCCCTCGGCGGCTACAAGCTGGGCGACGTGAAACGGGGACACGAACTGGAGCCGACCTATCTGGTCATTCAGTTGCCGCTGGCCTCCCGCGCCGAACTGAACCGGTTGGCCAACCTGCCGATCGCCGGAGGAGAGGGCACGACCATTCCACTCTTCGAGCTGGGCAGATTTGAACTGATAGCGGAAGACCCGATCATCTACCATAAGGATCTGCGCCCCATGGAGTATGTGGTGGGCGAAATGGAGGGCAAACTCGGCGCACCACTCTACGGTATGCTCGCGGTGGAGGATCAACTCAAACAGTATGAGACCCCGGATGGGGTTCAGATCAGCGGTACCATGACGGGGCCACCGCAGGACGATGCTGTCTCCGGCTTCGAATGGAGTGGCGAGTGGATCATCACCTATGAGACCTTCCGCGACCTCGGGCTTGCCTTCGCTGCGGCACTGGTGTTGATCTATATCCTGCTGGTATGGGAGTTCGGTAACTTCATCCAGCCGGTGATCATCATGGCGCCGATCCCGCTGACTCTGATCGGCATCATCCCCGGACACTGGCTGCTGGGCGCAGAGTTCACCGCCACCTCCATGATCGGCTTTATCGCCCTGGCCGGTATCGGCGTGCGCAAGTCGATCCTGCTGGTGGACTTTGCCAAAAATGAGGTCCATCGCGGCGTGAGCATCAAAGAGGCGGTAATGATGGCAGGACAGATCCGCATGCGCCCGATCTGGGTAACCGATCTCACCATGATGGCCGGCGCCTTCGCCATCCTGTTCGACCCTATCTTCCAGGGTATGGCAATCTCCCTGCTGTTCGGCCCGATCATCGGCATCCCGATGACACTGGCGGTCATTCCGCTTGGGTGCATATCTGCAGGCAACGCCTTCTGTGCAGTGGATGACCAAGAAGCAACCAGCTGTGATCTGCCGGATACGGAGACCATCGTAGAGAAGGAGTAGTTTTTCAGATGATGCCGGATCCGCTACGCTTGATCCGGCCTAGGTTCCTGTCGCCTGTCGCCATTTATTTACTCACACATTTTGGAAATCTTACGCGAGCCTGTCGCCTGTCCACCCTGCCCCAGGGTGATCTTCAGCAACGGCGGCGTCACCAACGTCGTCACGATCACCATCAACTCCGCTGCTGAAAACGTGGCGGAATCGATTACCTTCAGACTAATACCGATGGAGGCAAAGACCAATCCCACCTCACCCCTCGGCAGCATGCCTATACCTACCGCCAATCGCTTGCGTCCCTTCTCCAAAACCCCCAACCCGGAAACGATCTTGCCGATTATGGCAACCAGAATCAGGCCGGTGGAGAGCAGTAACACATGCCAATCGAGGAAGGTTTCCAGTTTCACCTGTATCCCCATCAAGACAAAAAATATCGGCACCAGAATAGCCATCAGATCGAAACCGAGAAAGTAGAGCAGATTACCCAGCAGCACGCCCATCACCAGCTCACCGAGCACAGAGGGTTGCTTCAGACGCCGGGCGCCAAAACGCCCAAGCAGCGCGGAGACAAGAATCAGGGTAACACTAAAGATGACCGGGGCGATGGGATCGCCATGGGAAACGATAGTGGATACTTCGGTAACCGGATCCATGCGCTGTCAACAAAACCTGTCAGGAATAAGCGTTTAATCTAATTCTAGTCCGCTTTTCGACAGGGTTCGTTTTTTGGGGTAATGAAGATATTGCTGATCAGTGTAGGCCCGGTCAAGCGCAGTGGATCGGGCATTTTCATGATAGGACGCATGGGGCGCCGGTTCCGCTACGCTTGAACCGGCCTACTCTCGTTCGTTTTTGGGAGCGGTATTATCGGCGCGGCGCCGCTCCTACGCTCTGACTGAGCATTCGTCGGCCCAGGGCCGCGAAATCACTCCCGCTCCTCGATCCACGCCATCTGAATGGCTTCGAGGATCTTTTCTCCGGAGTGATCCGGGTCATCATCGAACTCGTCCAAGGCCAAAACCCAATTGTGCAGGTCGACAAAATTGACCGTCCTGGGATCAACCTCGGGATGGGTTTCATCCAATTCGATGGCAATATCCAGCACATCAATCCATTTCAGACTCATGGCATTTCCCCTCAGTGGTGCTCGGACACCATGTTGATGGTGTATTTCGGTATCTCGATGACCAGATCCTCATCCCCAACCACAGCCTGACAACTCAGGCGGGATTCCGCTTCCAGACCCCAGGCCTTATCCAGCAGGTCCTCTTCATCCTCTTGCGCCTCGGTAAGAGAATCGAAACCTTCCCGCAGGATGACGTGGCAGGTGGTACAGGCGCAGGACTTTTCGCAGGCGTGTTCGATCTCAATACCATTCTGTTGGGCTGCGTCACAGATGGTGGTGCCCGGCTCGACATCGAACGCAGCCCCTTCCGGGCAAATCTCTTCGTGTGGCAGGAAAATCAGTTGAGGCATCGATTCACTCCTTTATTCAAATTCGTTGACTTTATGACCAGCCATGGCTTCATGGATACTCTGATTCATGCGGCGCTCGACATAAAATCCGCAGGTCTTTTCGATGGCAGAGATGCCTTCCTTGATGGCATTGATATCCTCTGAGCGGGCGATTTCACGCAGTGCCGCCAAGGCAGCATCAACAGTCCGGCGCTCGTCATCGTTGAGCAAACGATCTCCATCGGTCGCTAATGCCGCCTCCAGCGCCTCGATCACCCTGTCCGCGTCCACCTGCTGTTCCCGCAGGTTTCTTGAGTCCATATCATCCTGGGCATGATCGATGGAGTCACGCAGCATGGTCTCGATCTCGCCATCAGTGAGTCCGTAGGAGGGTTTGACCTCGATACTCGCCTGCACCCCGCTGCTCTGTTCTTCGGCGGAGACGCTCAACAGCCCATCCGCATCCACCGCGAAGGTAACCCGGATACGCGCGGCACCCGCCACCATCGGCGGTATGCCGCGCAGTTCGAAGCGGGCCAGAGAGCGGCAATCGCTGATCAGCTCCCGTTCACCCTGCACCACGTGGATCGCCATCGCGGTCTGTCCATCTTTAAAGGTGGTGAACTCTTGGGCGCGCCCCACCGGAATGGTGGTGTTGCGGGCGATGATCTTTTCCGACAGCCCACCCATGGTCTCCAGACCCAGGGAGAGCGGAATGACATCGAGCAACAGCATCTCATCATCGGGTTTGTTGCCCGCCAGGATGTCGGCCTGGATCGCCGCACCCGCTGCAACCACCCGGTCGGGATCTATATCCACCAGGGGTTCGGTAGCAAACAGATCGCCAACCCGTTCCCGCACCCTGCGCACCCGGGTGGAACCCCCCACCATCACGACCTCTTTGATCTCGTCGTTCTCAACCCCCGCATCCCGCATGGCGCGACGGCAGGCGATCAGGGTCTTTTTTATCAGCGGGTCGATCAATGCGTTGAACCGTTCGAGATCGAGTGAACCCTGCCAGCGGGAACCGTCCGGCAGTTCGATATCAAGAGGCACGGTATCAGCTTCGCTGAGTCCCTCTTTGGCGCTACAGGCGTCCTGCATCAGGCGGCGCAAAGTCATGTGGTCTGCATCATCCTGGATACCGGCCTGGATCATAATCCACTCTGCCACGACCTGATCGAAATCGTCTCCACCCAGGGCGGAATCACCCCCGGTGGACATCACCTCGAAGACGCCTTTGTTGAGCCGCAGAATCGACACATCGAAGGTGCCGCCACCCAGATCATAGATAGCGTGCACACCCTCGGCACCCTTGTCGAGACCATAGGCCACCGCTGCTGCGGTCGGCTCATTGAGCAGGCGCAAGACCTTCAGCCCAGCCAGTTTCGCCGCGTCCTTGGTCGCCTGGCGCTGTGCATCGTCGAAATAGGCTGGCACGGTAATCACCACCCCTGTCAGATCACCACCGAGCGTCTGCTCGGCACGTTGCGCCAGGGTTTTCAGGATCTCAGCGGAGACCTCCACCGGGGTGACATCACCAACAACGGTGCGGATTCGCGGCACTGCTGTCTCAGTCTGAACAAATTCGTAAGGCAGGCGGTTGCCGAGACTCTTGATATCCTCGACTCCCCGGCCGATAAGCCGTTTGGCAGAGGCGATAGTGTTCAACGGATCAGTCACTGCGGCAACGCGGGCCGCCTCACCGACGACCACGCCGTTTTCACCAAACTGCACCACTGACGGCAGCAGATGACGGCCCAACTTGTCCGGCAGCGTCTCCGCCTTGCCGCTGCGCACGCTGGCCACCAGCGAGTTGGTGGTACCCAAGTCGATACCTGCCGCCAACTTATGTTGGTGCGGGGCCTGAGCCTGACCGGGTTCTGCAATCTGCATCAATGCCATAATTCGTACGCTCTATGTAATGACGGATCAGAGCTCGTCTTCCAGATCCGCCGCCACCGATTCGACTTCGGTGCGCAGTTTCTGCAGAAAACGCATCTTGCGCAGGATCTCCCGCGCGTCTTCCAACTGGTCAGTGGTAGCGCTCTCAAACTGCACCGCCATCTGCCCGACCAAAGTCTTGATCTGTTTGTTGATTCGGCCACGCAAGTCGAGCACGGCCTCGTAGGGATCATCCTGATTTCGTACCCCTTCCAGCTCTTCCCTCAGTTCCATCTGCTGCATCAGGAAGGCCATGTCGCTGGTGGTCTCTTTCTGGGCATCCATTTCGATGCCATGCATGGTCAATAGATAGGTGGCCCTGGCAATGGGATCCTTGAGGGTTTCAAAGGCTTCGTTGATGCGGCTTGCGCCCTGCAGCGAGAGGAGACGTTCCTGCTCGGAGGCGTTGGCGTAGCGGTCGGGATGGATAACCCGCTGCAGATCCCGATATCGATCGGAGAGCGAATCAGCATCCACGATGAAGCCGACCGGCAGGCCAAAAAGCTCAAAATAGTTCTTCGAAAAATCCAGCATATCGAAAAAAACGGCTGTCCGGGGACAGCCGATTTATCACCTGTTGTTACGACTTTGAAAAAAGAGGGTCAGACCTGAAAACTCTCACCACAACCACACTCGCCCTTGGCATTCGGGTTGTTGAACTTGAAACCTTCGTTGAGTCCTTCCTTGGTGTAATCGATCTCAGTGCCGTCAAGATAGACAAGGCTTTTGGGGTCGATAATGACCTTTACACCCAAGTCTTCGAATACCTGGTCATCCTCGTCCAGTTCATCGGCGAACTCCATCTCGTATGCCATACCGGAGCAGCCGGAGGTACGCACCGCCAGGCGGATGCCGATCCCCTTGCCCCGGTTCGAAAGGAACTGTTGCACATGTTTTGCGGCAGCTTCTGTGATCGTAATCGCCATTTAACTTCTCCAGAATCGAACCTGTAACTTCGATTCTACAACGGATATCAATCTGTATTCTTTTTTGCGTAGTCCTGGATCGCCGCCTTGATGGCATCTTCCGCCAATACGGAGCAGTGAACCTTAACCGGCGGCAAAGCCAACTCTTCAGCGATCTCGGAGTTCTTGATCTGCTGCGCCTCTTCCAGGGTCTTGCCCTTCACCCACTCGGTTAGCAGGCTGCTGGAGGCGATTGCGGAACCGCAGCCGTAGGTTTTGAAACGTGCGTCTTCAATCACACCGTCATCACCCACTTTGATCTGCAGACGCATCACGTCACCACAGGCGGGCGCACCCACCATGCCGGTGCCGACACTCTTCTCTTCTTTGTCGAACGCACCTACGTTACGGGGGTTCTCGTAGTGGTCGAGTACTTTATCACTGTATGCCATAACCTTAACCTCTTAAAACTGATCGCTCAGTGCGCCGCCCACTGAATCGATTTCAGATCGATACCATCTTTGAACATCTCCCACAAAGGAGAGAGTTCACGCAATCGATCGACCTCGGTACGGATCTTCTCTACCGCATAATCCACCTCTTCCGCCGTACTGAAACGGCCGATGGAAAAGCGAATCGAGCTGTGGGCCAATTCATCTTCCCGCCCCAACGCACGCAGGACGTAACTGGGCTCGAGACTGGCGGAGGTACAGGCGGAACCGGATGAGACCGCCAGATCCTTCAACGCCATAATCAGAGATTCACCTTCGACGAAGGCAAAACTCACATTCAGGTTGCCGGCGACACGCTGTTCTTCATCGCCGTTGAGGTAGACCTCTTCCATATCCTTGAAACCGTCCCAGAGGCGTTGACGCAGCCCGAGCAGACGCTCGTTTTCCGTCGCCATCTCTTCACCGGCAATACAAAAGGCTTCGCCCATGCCGACAATCTGGTGGGTCGCCAGGGTGCCGGAGCGCATGCCGCGTTCATGACCGCCACCGTGCATCTGGGCTTCCAGGCGTACACGGGGTTTGCGCCGCACATAGAGAGCGCCGATGCCTTTCGGTCCGTAGATCTTGTGCGCCGAGAAGGACATCAGATCCACCTTCAGTTCTGCCAGGTCGATCGGCACCTTGCCGGCACTCTGTGCTGCATCCACATGGAAGAGGATCTTGCGTGCACGAGTCATCTCGCCGATTGCGGCAATATCCTGGATCACGCCCACTTCGTTATTGACGTGCATAATGGAGACGAGAATAGTGTCGTCACGCAGCGCCGCTTCAAGTTTCCCCAAGTCAATCAGACCACTGGGTTCCGGATCGAGATAGGTGATCTCGAATCCTTCACGCTCAAGCTGGCGACAGGTATCCAGCACCGCCTTGTGTTCCGTCTTGCAGGTAATAATGTGCTTGCCGCGTTTCTGGTAGAAATGCGCTACACCCTTGATCGCAAGATTATCTGATTCGGTGGCACCGGAGGTCCAGACAATCTCTTTCGGGTCGGCATTGATCAGATCCGCCACCTGCTTGCGCGCCAGGGTCACTGCCTCATCCGCGCTCCAACCGAAAGGGTGGGAACGGGATGCAGGATTACCGAATTTTCCGTCGGGTGTGAGGTAACTGCACATCAACTCCGCGACGCGGGGATCCACCGGCGTGGTTGCCGAGTAATCCATATAGATCGGTAGCTTCATCTTTTAACTCCAAAAAATCCGCTAATTAGCTTCAGGCGTTGGCCCGTGGGGAAGCCGAAGTCAGCTCTGTGATATCGATGTCCGGCGTGTCCGGATGATCCTGCCGGGTCGAAACCTCTCGCACCGCCTGACGATCCATCAGATCCTGCAGACTGATCTTATTGAGGTAGCTGTAGATCTGGTTACTGAGATCCTGCCAAAGATCATGGGTAAGACAGCGTTCGTTATTCTGGCAGTTGTGGGCACCGTGGCAGCGGGTGGTATCCATGTTCTCATCCACTGCGGTGATCACTTCGCCAATATGGATCTCGCCCGCTTCCCGACCCAGGCTGTAACCGCCACCGGGACCACGAACACTGGAGACCAGGGCTTTTTTTCGCAGACGCGAGAAGAGTTGCTCAAGATAAGAGAGGGAGATCCCCTGACGCTGGGCAATGTCTGCAAGGGTAATCGGCCCCTTGCCATAGTGCAGTGCCAAGTCCAACATGGCTGTTACCGCGTAGCGGCCTTTTGTGGTAAGCTTCACTTTATCGGCTCCAAGTATATCCTTGAGCGCTAATATACAATCCCTAGTAAATTAGTCAAGTATTCCCTCCGCGATTATTGCAAGGTTTAACCCTTGGCATCCTCGGAAACCTCTTCGTCATCCAGCTTTAACAACTCTTCCGCAGTGGAAAAGATTTCACAGGAATCGAGTTCAGGCATGGATTCATCCGTATCTTCCAACCCCATGCTCTTCAGCGCCTCACACATGGACTCCATCTTTTTGTCCATAACATGCATATGATCGAGCATGCAGTTGATGGCGTGAGCAACAGGGTCCGGCGCATCCTTGGTGGCGCCATAGGCATCAAATCCGATCTTCTTGGCAATCGCCTCGCGATGACCGTTGTCTCCGGTTTTTTCCGGACGGATCAGTCTGCCGGGCACACCAACAGCAGTTGCCCCGGCCGGTACATCTTTCACCACCACGGCATTTGAGCCGATGCGGGCATCTTCGCCAATCTCTATAGGGCCCAATACCTTGGCGCCGGCACCCACCACCACGTTGTTTGCGAGGGTCGGATGACGTTTGCCCTTCTGCCAGCTGGTGCCACCGAGCGTCACCCCGTGATAGAGGGTGCAGTCATCGCCAATGACCGCAGTTTCACCGATCACCACACCCATACCGTGATCAATGAAAAAACGACGGCCAATCCGGGCACCAGGGTGGATCTCTATACCTGTCAGCAACCGGGCAATGTTGGAGAGCATCCTGGCCAACCATTTCAAGCCAAGATTCCAGAGCCCATGGGAGGCCCGATGGAACAGAATCGCATGCACGCCAGGATAGGTAGTGATGATTTCAAACGTCGTTCGAGCAGCGGGATCACGCTCGAAGACGCTCTGAATATCCTCTCTCCACCTGGATTGTCTGGGATTCTCTTTGGTTTCCTGCTGCACAACCTATACCCGACTAAATTAATCAAATATCAATGGAATAGTGACATGGGGGTGACAGATTATCCATAATACCATGCGAAATACTAGGTTATTGTGTCCGCAGGGATTGGAACCTATGCAGAATGTGGTGATATTGAGCGCAAGCCTCGACTTGGGTCAACGACGCATCGACTTGCGTCCCTGGGCAACACTCAGGATTCCCCGCAGGATATTGAGCTCATCAACATCCGGCCGGGCACGGTGAAACAGGCTGCGCAACCTGCGCAGCAGCTTGTCTGACTGGCGGGGATTGGCAAAACCAATATCCTCCAGAGCCTGAGCCAGATGGCCATGAAACCCCTCCATCATCTCCGCAGTGGCCACCTCTCGGAGAGGTTCCTGAGCCGTCTCCCGCCCTTCCAGCCAGGCAAGATAGATTTCATAGCTGAGCACCTGAACCGCAGCACCGAGATTCAATGAACTATAGGCGGAGTTGGTGGGAATATGGACCAGAAAATTGCAACGGTCCAGCTCCTCGTTAGTGAGTCCTGAGCTCTCTCGGCCGAAGACCAGGGCAACCTCGCCCACTGCACTCTCCTCGATGATCTTTGCCGCGCAGGCCCGCGGATTCAACAGAGGCGAGGAGACAGTCCGCTCACGGGCGCTGGTGCCTATTATCAGACGGCATCCCTTCAGTGCCTCGTCGAGGCTGTCGCAGACCGGCGCCCGCGCAAGCAGATCATCCGCCCCCGAGGCCCGGGCGGTCGCCTCTTCGCTCGGAAAATGCTTCGGTGACACCAGAACAAGCTGCTCCAGGCACATATTATTCATCGCCCGGGCCGCAGCACCGATATTTCCGGGGTGGCTGGTCTCCACCAGCACGATTCGTACACGATTCAACATGGGCGCAAGGGTACCGCATGAACAACCTCAAGACCAAAACCGGTTTTCTGCTTTATCCGCCATGCCGCTTGCTGTATCTTTGCCGCCCATGAACCCAATGGTAACCATCGCTGTCCGTGCTGCACGTGACGCCGCCCGTGTGCTGATGCGCAATTTCAATCGGCTCGATACCCTCAACGTCACCGACAAGGGGATGCACGATTATGTCAGCGAGGTGGACCGGATAGCCGAACAGGCGATTATCGATGTTTTGCGGGACAAATACCCCAATCACGCCATACTGGCGGAAGAGAGTGGCAGTCACCCAGGTGACGACTTTCAGTGGATCATAGACCCGCTGGACGGTACCACCAACTATCTGCACGGGTTCCCCCAATTCTCCATCTCCATCGCCCTGCGACACAAGGGTAGACTGGAAGTAGGCGTGATCTATGATCCGCTGAATGAGGAGATGTTCACCACCAGCCGTGGTTCCGGCGTCCAGCTGAACGATCGGCGTTTGAGGGTCTCCAGCCGCAAGAGCCTGGATGGAGCGTTATTGGGAACCGGTCTGCCCTACCGTGATTTTCGTTTTACGGAAAACTATATGGGCATGCTCAAAGACCTGATGGCTGACACTGCAGGGATACGCCGCCCCGGCTCCGCCGCGCTTGATTTCGCCTATGTGGCCGCCGGGAGGCTGGACGGTTTTTGGGAACTCGGCCTCGCCGAATGGGATTTTGCCGCAGGCGCTCTCATGGTGCGCGAGGCTGGTGGCCTGGTTACCGATATCTCCGGCGGCGAGCGTCACTTTGAGACCGGCAATGTCATCGCCGGCAACATCAAGGTGCACAACGCCATATTGCGCCGTATCCTTCCCCACCTGGACGATAGACTTACCGCTTAATTCCTGATACGGCGAATCCGCTTCACAGTTTTCCCCGTTTTTGCATCCCCATCCTCAAGATTACCGCCCGCCGACCGTTACCGGAGATAACATCGGTAACAACTGTAAAAGCGGAACCTACCTAATGGCGAATAAGAACAATATCGACCAGGCACTCAGCGACCGGGCACTGGAAATGGTGATGAGGGATGTACTGGATGGGGTGCAGGACATCTCACTGCAGTCAGCGTTTACCGACAATCCCTACAATGTGGATATTATCTCTATCGAACGACCCGACAAGCAGGGTGACGATCAAGATAAAGCCGGGATGAGCCCCAACAATGCTGAGGTCATCTATCCACCGGCATTCTGCAAGACCGCGTAGCTAACACTAACAGGCCCGTTATCAGGCGGTCCTGAAACCGCTTGATACGACAACTGAATCAGGGGGTTTCCTCGACATCGGCACCCTCTTTTTCAACCGGCATCAGATCATCCTTGCTGATACCCATCATGATGATCGCCGTGCTCGCCACGTAGATGGAAGAGTAGGTACCAACCACCACACCCACGATCAGTGCCAGGGCAAAACCGTGGATGATCTCACCGCCAAAGACAAAGAGCGCAATCAATACCAGCAGGGTAGTCAGGGATGTGACCAGAGTACGGGTGAGGGTCTGGTTTAGCGAGGCATTGATAATCTCGACTGCGCTGCCTTTGCGAATCTTGCGGAAGTT
The DNA here is from genome assembly GCA_016756835.1 of gamma proteobacterium endosymbiont of Lamellibrachia anaximandri. Classification (GTDB taxonomy): domain Bacteria; phylum Pseudomonadota; class Gammaproteobacteria; order Chromatiales; family Chromatiaceae; genus QGON01. Next base: position 45,575 of record JAESPE010000009.1, read on the forward strand.
CTCACGAATGCGATCAAATACGACGATGGTATCGTTCAGTGAATAGCCGATCACCGCCAGCACAGCGGCCAGCACCGGCAGGTCGAACTCAACCTGGAACAGGGAGAAGATGCCGATAGTAAAGATCACATCATGCACCAGCGCAATAACCGCGCCCACAGCAAAACGATACTCAAACCGTATGCCCACATAGATCAGAATACCAATCAACGCATAGAGCATGGCGAGACCGCCGTCTTCGGTCAGCTCATCACCGACCTGTGGCCCGACAAACTCTACCCGTCTCATATCAGCCTGGCCATCCGCCAATTTGCTCATTGCCGCGAAAGCGCTGGTGCTGATGGCCGCACTGTCTGCACCATCCTTGGGTGCCAACCGAACCAACACGTCCCTGGATGTGCCAAAGTGCTGCACCGTTGCCTCGGAAAAACCTTCCGCAGCCAGTGCTTCACGAACCTTCGGTAAATCAACCGTTTCCTGATAACCCACTTCGACAAGAGTACCACCGGTAAAGTCGATACCCAGGTTCAGGCCACGCACCACAATGGAGGCCAACGCAACCAGGATCACTGCACTGGAAACGATCAGGGCGAGCTTACGTCCGCCCATGAAGTTAAACTTTGTCGTCTTTTTGAAGATCTGCATAGTCAATCCGCCTTTATCAAACTGCCAGCGCTTTCACCTGCCTGCGACCGTAGATCCAATTGATCACTGCGCGGGTGCCGATGATGGCGGTAAACATGGAGGTCAGGATACCGATAGCCAGGGTAACCGCGAACCCCTTGATGGGGCCGGTACCGAAGCTGAACAGCACCACTGCGGCTATCAGCGTGGTGATATTCGCGTCGATGATAGTGGAGAACGCCTTCGCATAACCCGCCTGAATGCTGGCCTGGGGCGTATTGCCATTACGGATCTCCTCACGGATACGCTCGAAGATCAACACGTTGGCATCCACTGCCATGCCCACGGTCAACACGATACCGGCGATGCCCGGCAGGGTCAGTGTCGCCTGCAACATGGAGAGAATAGCGACGATCAGTACCAGGTTCATGCTCAGGGCCAGATCAGCCACCAGACCAAAGACCCGGTAGTAGACGGCCATGAAGATCATTACCAGGGCCATGCCGATCATGACTGACATGAAACCCTGATCGATGTTGTCCTGACCCAGGCTGGGGCCGATAGTACGCTCTTCAACAATCTCAATGGGGGCAGCCAGTGCGCCTGCACGTAGCAACAGCGCCAAGTCGTGAGCCTCTTCCGGGGTATCTAGGCCAGTGGTCTGAAAACGGCTGCCGAAAGGTTCGAGGATATTGGCGATGCTGATCACCTCCTCCACCTTGGTTCTATGTTTCACCGGTTCGCCGTCCACCATACGGGTGACTACGCGGTTCTCGATGAAAACCACCGCCATCGGCTTGCTGACATTGTCATTGGTGACACGGCGCATGCGGTTGCCACCGGGGCCGTCGAGGCGCACTGAAACCATTGGCTGACCGGAACGCTGATCGAAACCAGAGGATGCGTCAATGATCTGGTTACCGGTGACAATAACCGACTTCTTCAGCAATACCGGCTGCCCGTTGCGCTCATGATAGAGTTTGGAGCCTGGCGGCACCCTGCCGTTAACGGCATCCTGCACACTGTGCTCGGTATCGGCGAGGCGGTATTCCAGGGTCGCGGTGGCACCGAGAATCTCTTTCAGCTTGGCAGGATCCTGAGCGCCGGGCAGCTGCACCACGATACGCCGCTCGCCCTGCTGTTGGATCAGCGGTTCCGCCACGCCCAGTGCATTGACGCGGTTACGCAGGGTGGTGATGTTCTGTTCCAGGGCAAACTTCTGCACCGCGCGGCGCTCAGCGGGCTTAAGGGTGGCGCGCACATAGAAGTCCCCCCCTTCATCCGACATAGCGGTTGCCAGTGAGCGAAATTCGCTGTGGATCAGCTGCTCAGCTTTGTCCCGCTTGGCCAGGTCGTTGAATTTGATGACGACCTTCTCCCCCTCTCGGGAGACCCGCAGGTAGCGGACCTTGTTCTTACGCAGCAGGGTTCTGATGTCACCGCTGTTACGCTCCACTGCCTGCTGCACCGCCGCTTCCATATCCACGTCGATCAACACATGAATACCACCACGCAGATCGAGACCAAGATACATTGGCTCTGCGCCAAATGAACGCAGCCAGTCAGGCAGATCCGGTGACAGCGTCAAAGCCTGGTTGTAATCAGTGCCCAGCTCGTCCGCAATAGCCTCCTTCGCCTTCAACTGATCTTCGGAGTTAAGGAAACGCACCAGCAGTTTGGCGTTTTCGGATGAGATACCCTTCGCCTCGACGCCTGCCTTCTCCATCGCCTGGGTAATCCTGGCCATAGTGGTTTCATCCACCGAGGCGCGCCGGGTGCCGGAAATTTCCAAGGAGGGGTCCTGATCGTAGATATTCGGTAACGCAAAGAGCGCTCCGACAAGTACTACGATCACTACCAGAAGGTTTTTCCAGAGAGGATATTGGTTCATCGTGTTTTTCTTGCTGTTGCGCCAGCCAGGCTGGCGCGGTTTCCATTATATTTAGTGCAACTGACAATCCGGACGTTTACATGTCCTTCAGTGACCCCTTGGGCATTACGGATTCCACTGCTGCACGGCGGAATTTGACCTCCACGCCCTCGGCAATCTCCACCGTGATGAAGTTGTCACCCATCTTGGTGATCTTGCCAACGATGCCGCCGGCGGTGGCCACCTCATCACCTTTGCCCAGTGTCTCGACCATCTTCTTGTGCTCTTTCTGACGCTTCACCTGGGGGCGAATCATCAAAAAGTATAGGACTACACCAAACAGCACCAGCGGCAACAGCCCGGTCAAGGCATCCGGCGAGACGGCGGCCCCTTCAGCAAAGGCGTCGGAAATAAAAAAGCTCATAATCTGTACCCGATTTTTGAGAGATCAAAATCCAAACGGCGCCGGAAAGCATCCGACAGCCAAAATCAGCCGCCGATTATGCCACAGAAGACCGCAAGATACAGGCAGTGGTTTTTCCACTGCCAATCAACACCACTCAGACACTGCTTCGCAAAGCGTAAAAGTCGCTGACAAAGCGCTCCAGTTGCCCCGCTTCGATGGCATCCCGCAGATCCCGCATCAATGTCTGATAATAGAAGAGATTATGGATGGTATTCAGACGGGCGCCCAAAATCTCATGGCATTTCTCCAGGTGGCGCAGGTAGGCACGACTATAATTTTTGCAAGTATAACAGTCACATAAAGGATCCACGGGGCCATTGTCATATTCGTGTACCGCATTACGAATCCGCACCACACCCTGATGCGTGAAGAGGTGGCCGTTGCGCGCATTCCGAGTCGGCATCACGCAGTCGAACATGTCTATCCCCCGCCGTACCGCTTCGACGATATCCTCCGGCGTGCCCACTCCCATTAGATAGTGGGGTTTGTCCCGCGGCAGCTTGTCGGAGAGAAAATCGAGCACCCGCCAGCGATCCTCCGGCGGCTCTCCCACCGATAGCCCCCCTACTGCATATCCGTCAAACCCGATATCGGTCAAACCGTTGAGTGATGCCTCCCGCAGATGTTCGAATACCCCACCCTGCACGATGCCGAACAACGCCGAGGGATTGTCGCCATGGGCAATACGGCTGCGCCCTGCCCAACGCAGAGAGAGTTCCATGGAGACCCTGGCCTCCTCTTCGGTGGCCGGATAGGGGGTACATTCATCGAAGATCATGACGATGTCAGAACCCAGCTCACGCTGAATCTGCATCGACTCCTCCGGCCCCATAAAAACCTTGCTGCCGTTGACCGGCGAACGGAAGGCCACCCCCTTTTCGGTAATCTTCCTCATCTTGCCCAGGCTGAAAACCTGAAACCCACCGGAGTCCGTGAGAATAGGGCCCTGCCAATGAGTGAAGCCGTGCAGATCACCATGGGCTCTGATGACATCGGTGCCCGGCCGCAACATAAGATGAAACGTATTGCCGAGGATGATCTCAGCCCCCATCTCGGTCAACTCTTCCGGGGTCATCGCCTTGACGGTGCCATAGGTGCCAACAGGCATGAATGCGGGGGTCTCTACCGTACCCCGGGAAAAGGTGAGGCGTCCGCGTCTGGCTGCTCCATCGGAGTGAATGGTTTCAAACTGCATAATTTGTTAATTCACATTGGGTTTCAAATGAAAAAAATAGTGAAAATCTTTATATTTCAAAAAGTAACGGGGGTGATCTTTGCGGATTTCCACGCTGATCCTAGCCCTGTGTGATATTCAGAACCAGAAAAGCGAGGGTTAACCCTAATAAGACTTGACAAATCGCTCTATATATTAGAAAATGATAATGCGCTAAATCTTACGAATTAGCACACTCCTCCATCCTCCTTTGGTGGAACTTTTAAGCGCGACACCCTGTCGCGCTTTTTTTTGCCTGAAAGCCACAGTAACCACTGGGTTATGCCTACTGCATGAGCGATGGCGTGAGAAACATCGCATCCCCGTAGCTGAAGAAACGATAGTGTCTTGAGACCGCATGGCGATAGGCCGCCATCACATGATCATAACCTGAGAAAGCGGAGACCAGCATCAGCAGGGTCGATTCCGGAAGGTGGAAATTGGTGAGCATCCCATCGACGCTGCGAAAATGGTAACCGGGACGGATAAAGAGCCTTGTATCACCGCTAAAAGGCGCTATCTCCCCTGATGCAGAGGCAGCTTCGAGGCTGCGCACGCTGGTGGTGCCCACAGCCACTACCCGTCCACCGTTGGCACGCGTCTCCCGCACCTTTTGGCACACGGTTTCATCCACTTCCACATATTCGCTGTGCATGATGTGTTCATCCAGATTGTCCACTCGCACCGGCTGGAATGTTCCGGCACCGACATGCAGGGTGACCTGTGCACTTTTCACCCCTCTTTCACCCAGCTCATCCAGCATCTCAAGATCAAAATGGAGTCCTGCCGTGGGGGCCGCAACGGCACCGGGACGACGGGCATAAACGGTTTGATAGCGCTCCCTGTCCGAAGAGTCATCCGAACGATCGATGTATGGCGGCAGGGGCATATGTCCCTGCTCCTCCATCAGCTGAAAGAAATCGCCATCCTGCAAATCTATCTCAAACAGACTCTCCTGACGCCCAACTACCTCCACCTCTCTTTTCCGCTCCCCAAGATAGAAGCGGCTGCCTGCCTTCGGGGATTTGCTGGCACGCACATGAGCCAGCGCCCGGCCCGGCGTGAGCACCCGCTCGATAAGCAACTCGACTTTTCCGCCACTCTGTTTAAAGCCGTGGAGCCGGGCCTGCATCACACGGGTATCATTGAATACCAGAAGATCCCCCTTTCGCAGCAACCGCGGTAGATCCGTAAAATGCTGGTCATTCAACTCACCACTGGTACCGTCCAGGGTGAGCAGGCGACTGCCCCGCCGCTCTTTTTCAGGGAATTGGGCAATCAGCTCCGGAGGAAGGTCGTAGGAAAAATCGGATAGTTTCATGCGGGCGGATAATATCATGGCCCTGGCTGCCACAACATCCAGCAAAATGCCTGCCGCCGGGAATCGCGAACATCTCTCAGCAACTCGGGCGTTTCTCAAACGAGGTACACGTCAAGGTACAGACTCCGGTATCGACTATCCTTAGGTCAATGGAGTCTCTATGCGGGACGATTCGCATGGCTGGCTAAACTTAGGCAAACTAAACCGGATAGCATGAAGCGAAGCAGGCAAAGCCCTTTTTCGACCACCAACGTGAATTTGATCTGACTGAATCTACTGAAATAATTCGGACCTAAATGTCAAACAGAGTCATTTCCATCAACACATATGCAACGATCTATATCGTTATCGCATTTGTGTCACTCAGCTTTGTTGGGGGGCTGACCTACCTGAATATTCAGAAAATGGAATCTGAATTTCATGACAGCAGTGTCACCATTGCAGAAAAAGAGATCGAGCAGGCTATCGCTTCCGTTACAGCTGATATACAGAAGCACGCAGTAGATTTGGCCGAATGGCATGAGGTTAGGCAGCAGTTACTGAACCCCGGCTTTTATAGTGATTGGCATGAGCGCAGTATACAGAATACAGGTATTCTTCCGGAGTATGTGCTTGACACCTCGATCTACAACAGCGAGGGGAAAGTATTGGGGAAACTGGATACCTCGATATTACCGCAAGCCATAAATATCGAGCGCATTGAACCCTTTTTCCGGATCGAGGAGGGGAAGCCTGGAATATTTATCATTGCGCCTGTCCGTGACCTGAAAAACCTGAATACCATCGGTTATGTCGCCACTTTAAGCGATTTTCTAACCGGCTTTTATAGTCAAAGACGCTTTAGTCAAATAGACCCTCAAACAATAACATTCATATCGTCAAGCCACGATTTTCTTCCGATTGCTGAACTAAAAAGGCATATCAAGTACACATTGCGCAGTGATCCTTACGCTGAAGAGTTGAAAAAGGTCATGCTACAAGCGGTGGGTTATCTCATCGTTGTCAGTGTAATTCTAACGCTCCTGATCTTCCCGCAAAGTGTCTGGTTTACCGGAAAATCGATTCGCCAACTCTCTCGCCATCTCGATTTTCTCAAACGACACTCCGCGGAAAAAATTGCTGAAAACCTGGGTAAACGTCTGCCCATTAAGGAACTGGATAAAGTCAGGCTTTCCCTGAATGACTATCACAATCAACTCAACAGTCTGAATACCAGTCTGGATGAGAAAAACAGGAAACTCTGGAGTCTCGCTCTTCACGACCCTCTGACCGGTGCCAAAAACAGACGGGCTTTTGACGAATACTGGAAGGAGGTGAACAACCTCTTCGATATCCGCCGCAATCCCATCTGTCTGGCCCTGTTTGATGTCAATCACTTCAAGGCCATCAACGACACCTATGGACATCAGATCGGGGATGAGGTGCTTATAGCGATCAGCCACTCCATACAAAAAGTGTTGCGAAAAAGAGAGTATCTATTCCGCCTTGGGGGTGATGAGTTCGCAACCATCCTTTTCGACTGTACACCTGCCATCGCAATGCGTATTGCTGAGCGCTGTGAGGAGGCGATTGCCGACTACCCATTCCATGACTTCGGCATCAAAGAGCCAGTGAGAATCAGCATCGGCTTGGCCCTCACCGATAGCGAAACAGAGGAGGATTCACCTTTGACATCGCTACAGTGGCAGGCCGATATTGCCATGTACACTGCCAAGCGCCCCGCCACATCCCATATCGCGGTTTTTTCACCCGAAATGGCAGAGGAATCCAGCGGGCTTTTCTCAAACCTGACTCACAATGCTGTTTACGACGCAGTAACCCATGGCACTGGTTTGAATATGTTCTATCAACCCATCGTCAAACTCCAGGATGGCACCATTCAGTATTATGAGGCGCTACTCAGAATTTCTCATGGCAACGGATGGATACTTCCTTCGCACATCTTTCCTCTGATTGAGGCGCGTCGACTGGAAATCGACCTCGATCGTGTGGTAATCAATCGCGTTCTGAAGGATTTGGAGAACAACCGGATCCCCGCTGGAACCGGCATATCCATAAACATTTCGGCACCGACTGCCATCAACCAATACCTGACCGAGTGGCTCAAAGACTTTCTACCCTATTTAAAGACACACAAGCTTGTGATTGAGATAACCGAGACGGCCTTGATCACACAGCTAAAGACAGCGACAAAAAACCTGACCGCGCTCAGAAAGATGGGATACCAGATCGCGCTCGATGACTTTGGCAGCGGCTACTCCTCATTACGCTACCTGGCCACAATGCCGGTGGATATCGTGAAATTTGATATCTCACTAACCCGGAATGTGGATAACGAAGCGCAAACCCGCATCATTCGTCATCTGGTACAGATGATTACTGAATCAGGACACCAACTCGTTGCGGAAGGTATCGAAAGCGAGGAGATGTCGCAAAAACTTGCGAGCCTGGGATTCGTCTTCGGCCAGGGCTATTTTTTTGGCAAACCATCCCCACCAGAAGCTTAATCTATATCTTCCAAATCAGGATCTTACAATTCGAGAAAATCCTGTATACTACCCGCCTCCAGCGCCGGGGTGGTGGAATTGGTAGACACAGGGGATTCAAAATCCCCCGGCTTCACGGCCTTGACGGTTCGAGTCCGTCCCTCGGTACCAAATTTTTGTCCCAAGACGTCCAGCAAAAGCCGTAACATTCATTTAAAACAATGGGTTACGGCTTTTTCTTTGGTTTATTAGTCTATCCTGATCCCATCAAATCCTATTGAATCCAGCACTTTTTGTTGGTACTTTTGTTGGCATATTTCCAAACCACATCAAGAAATCAGGATGACATATGGGAACCAACAAGCTGACCGATCTCATGGTCAGACGACTCAAACCCGGTCAAAAGACCTTTCGCGTATCCGACGGCAAGGGACTGTTCCTCCAGGTTGAACCCAGCGGCAGCAAATACTGGCGCATGGCCTACCGCTATCTTGACAAGCAGAAACAACTTGCTCTGGGTGTCTACCCCGAAGTCACCATTGCAGAGGCAAGAAGACTACGTGATGCAGCCAGGCAACAGCTTCGCGATGGCAAAGACCCCTCCCTAGAGCGAAAGCGCAAGAAGGCTGAAAAACTGCGGGCTGCATCCAACTCCTTTGAAATCCTGGCACTGGAATGGCACCAACAGCGCAAGGGTGACTGGGAGCCGGCACATGCCGAGCGCATTCTCAACTGGATGAAACGAGACCTCTTCCCTGACCTTGGCCAACGCCCAGTAACCGAGATCACACCTGCCGATGTGCTGATGACGATTCGAAAGATCGAGAGTCGTGGTGCCCTGGATGTTGCCAAGCGCCAGAGAGCCAGAATCTCCGAAATCTACCGCTACGCTATACAGACCGGCCGAGCGGCCATCAATCCAGCAGCCGACCTGATCGGAGTCGTAAAATCTGAACGGGTAAACCATCGGCCAGCACTGGGCCGTGAAAACCTGGGGCCTTTTTTGCGTGAATTGGATCAGTTCGAGCAGATCAAGGAAGTCACCCGACTGGCCCTCAGACTGTTGATTCTCACCTTTGTCCGTCCGGGTGAACTACGGGGTGGAAAATGGTCTGAAATCGATTTTGAACGTAAAGAGTGGCGAATCCCCGCCGAACGCATGAAGATGAGGACTGAGCACATCGTCCCACTATCATCACAGGCTGAAGCCATTCTTGAACAACTCAAGCCACTAACAGGCAGCTCCGACTATCTTTTTCCAAGTGATCGAAGTCGTAAGGCCCCCATGTCAGAGAATGCACTCAGCTATGCAATGAAGCGCATGGGCTATCAGGGCAAGGCCACACCCCATGGATTTCGCGCCACGGCCTCAACCATACTCAACGAGACCGGATTCAAGCCAGATGTCATTGAACGCCAGTTGGCACATATCGAGCGGAATAAAGTCCGGGCTGCTTATAACCGGGCCGAATACCTGCAGGATCGACGTAAAATGATGGATTGGTGGGGAGACTTCATCGATGCCACACAAAACAGAGCGACGATCATTCCACTGCACATGCAAGCATTCAGGAGTTGAACTTTGTATGTTCTGCCAGGTTAAGCAGCCTCTCCACCTTTCCAGAAGCTCTCATGATCTGATAGAAACCTATACGATCAATCTTGGTTTCACTACCCACAAAATTCGATAAATATGTTTGAGACTTAGGCACGATTCCATTACGCCGAGACACCAAATATGCTACTGACTCAGCTTCAATCTCTCTCAGGTCATGCTCAGGTATTTGCCGTTTTGGAATACCAAGTTTTTTATCAGCCCCCAGGTGGCCAAGGAACAGATGCCCCAGTTCATGGGTAAGAGTGACAAACTGATTAGCACTTTCGTGATTACGGTTTATTTTTATGAGATAAGCCGTTTTCGACTCTTTTGAAGTCGCTCGTTTCACGACTTGAATTGACCCTGCCTTATTGTCACCTGCATCAGTCCACACCCAACGAATGTTTTTGTTTTCAAGAAGTTTCGCAAATACCTTAATCTTTCCAGCGTCTATGAAGCCTTTGGCGGGAAAAGAATAGACATCTTCAGGCAGAGGTTTTCCAACGGTATCCAACACATCGTACACCAGAGCCACTGGTCCAAATGGCCACAGAATAATCAGTGGCCTAGCTCCCTCTTTTATGGCTCTTCAGGAAAATTTGTGGGTAGAAATATAGCGGATTCATTGCGATAGAGGAAATTTGTCTGGGATTTGAGGGTAGAGCATCCTGCCCCC
>JAESPE010000090.1 GCA_016756835.1 gamma proteobacterium endosymbiont of Lamellibrachia anaximandri
TGACTGGACGCCGCGCTCGGATGCCTACTTTGCTTCCCCTCTGGCGCAAGGCACGCCGGGTAAGCAGTGCGGCCTCGCGGCTACCGGGGACTACCAGCCTTCGCTTCGCTCTCCATGGCTGGCAGCGTATGAAGGTAAGAGATTGATTAACAGTATATTTTATTTGTGCACTTCGTGCTCTTCGTGGTAAGAGCAGTATTTTCTGACGGACACTAAATTTAGCGAAAGGAATCAGAATTAAAGTTTTTCGTGAAAGGGTCGAAAATAGTTTTGATAGCTATCTAAATGGTGGCTGGTCGCAAAATATCCAACAGAGGCAGGGTATGGAAACCATGAAATGAACAATAAAGAAAACAGCCCCTCTGTTTTGCATCGAAAGATGCCACATCATATATAGGAAGCTTGAAGGAAACGACCTGGCTATGCAGTTACAAACCAAAGTCCTGGCTGTTACTGCAATCGTCTTTTTAGGCCATTTTGTGACCGTGGAGTATATGGGGCACCGGCAGGTTGAGTTCCAAGTCGTCGAAAATATCCGCGATCATGCCCGGACCATTCGCGGCATGCTGATGTCTTTGCGAAGTGTCTACCAAAGGCATTTTCTCACCCACGACATCCCCATCGATGAAAAAACCCTGGGATTTCTCCCAGCCCACTCCATCAGCCGAATTTCCGAAGAGTTCAAAAAATGGGTGGGTTCCGGCCTGACCTTCAACAATGTCTCTGATCGCCCGAGAAACCCCAATAACAGGGCGGATGAGATTGAGATGGAGGCTATCCGCCACTTTCAGGACAACCCGGAGGAAAAAGAGAGGATGGTTCCCTATGACGGACCCAACGGTGAACCCTTCTACCATTTTTCCCAACCGATCTGGGTCAAACCCCACTGTTTAAAATGTCACGGTAAACGGGAGGATGCACCACCCAGCATCAGGGAGCGTTACGACCTGGCTTACGAATACGAACTCGGTGATCTGCGGGGTGTAATGAGCATCAAACTGCCCGGAACGATTATCGAAGAACGGGTGGCCGCCCAAACACGCCAGAATATCATCAGCCACTCTATCGGATTCATCCTCACATTCCTGATCCTCTCATGGTTACTCAGGCAGACCATCATCAAACGGATCGGCAAGCTGAAAAATACCGCCCTGCAACTGGCACAGGGAAACTATACAGTATCCGCATCCATGCCCGGAGAGGATGAGATCTCTCATGTTGCTGCAGCATTCAATGAGATGGCTGAAAAGATTGGTCTGCGGGAACGTGCGCTGACCGCCCAAAAATCCATGTATGCCGCACTTTCACATACCAACAAAACCATCATACGGCTCCACTCACCTGAACAGCTATTCGAAAAAGTCTGCCGTATTGCGGTAGAGCTTGGTGGCCTGAAATTCGCATGGATTGGCCTGGTCGACATTCGCACCAGTTCTGTGGAACCCATCGCAAGCGCCGGCGATGATGTTTCATGCCTCGCACAAACCGAGTTTTCCCTAGACCCCGATAACAGCACAGAGTCAGGACCTCTCTCCATCTCCATCAAGGAGCAACGGCATGTAGTTATCAACAATCTGCATGAAAGCACCATAACCGCTCCATGGCAGGATCTGGCCCGGAAAGCGCATATCCATTCAGCCGCCATCTTTCCCATCACGATGGATAAAAAAGTGATAGGCACCTTCTGTGTCTACTCCGGGGAGAGCGAATTCTTCAATGCCGATATTGTTGACCTCCTGCACGAAATGACCTCCGACATCTCCTTTGCCATTGGTAACTATAAGCAGGCTAAGGAGCATAAACAGGCCCATAAAAAACTGTCGGAATCCTCTGCTGAACTCGAGAAAATCAACAGCCAGATGCGTCTGTTGCTGGAATCGACAGGCGAAGGGATATATGGCATCGACACAAAGGGAAACATCACCTTCATCAACCAGTCCGCGCTCAAAATGCTTGGATTCTCACGAGAAGAGTTGCTGGGAGGTAATATTCATGCACTGACACACCACACCTATACGGACGGCACGCCTCTCCCCATCGGGGAGTGTTCAATCCATAAAGCATTCCGCACCGGCATATCCTGCCAGATCAACAACGAGGTTTTCTGGCGCAAGAACGGCACCTCCTTCCCTGTCGAGTATTCGGCCTATCCGATCAATGAAGAGGGAGAGATCAAAGGTGCCGTAACCGTCTTTCGCGATGTCACCGAAAGCCATGCAATCGCCCAGCAGATGAATTTTCTGGCAACCCACGATACCCTCACCAACCTGCTGAACCGCTACTCGTTTGAAAAACATCTCAGCCAGGCCTTCAACAATGCGCAAAGCGGTGACATCAATTATGCGCTCTGTTACATGGACCTTGACCAGTTCAAGGTGGTTAATGATACCTGCGGGCATGTCGCCGGTGACGCACTGCTACAGATGGTCTCACGCCTGCTGCAACAAACCATCAGGCACAGTGATATTCTGTCACGGCTCGGCGGCGATGAGTTTGGCCTGCTGCTTGAGGACTGCCCGCTGGAACAGGCTATTCGACTGGCCAACAAAATCTGCGAAAACGTAAAGGATTTCCGTTTCACTTGGCAGGACAAGACATTCACCATCGGCATGAGCATCGGCATCGTCAGCATCAATCATGAAAGCGAGGGTCCGGAAAGCGCTCTGAGTGCTGCGGATGCCGCCTGTTATGTCGCCAAAGATCTGGGACGAAACCGGGTGCATGTGCATAGAAGCCATGATGATGAAACCATTCGCAGACAGGGGGAGATGCAATGGGTCTCCAGAATTCAGCGCGCAATCGAAGAGAAGCGGCTCTGCCTCTACCAACAACCCATCGTTCCTCTCGATGACGATGAAGAGGCCGGGCAACATTTTGAGATTCTGCTGCGAATGACAGATGAAGACGGCCGGATGGTACCTCCTGGTGCCTTTATTCCCGCAGCAGAAAGATACAACCTGATGCCGACTCTGGATCGCTGGGTAATCGATGCAACCTTCCAGTGGCTGGCTGATAATCCAACCCAGATGGCAGAGATTGAGTTCTGCGCCATAAACCTCTCCGGGCAGTCGCTGGGAGACGACAACCTCCCCGGATATATCACTGACAAACTCAATCACTACAACCTGGATGCCGACACCATCTGCTTTGAGGTGACCGAGACGGCCGCCGTCAGCCGCTTGGACCAGGCCATCCACTTTATCACCCATCTGAAACACATCGGTTGCCGTTTTGCACTGGACGACTTCGGCACCGGCATGTCCTCATTCGCTTATCTGAAAAACATGCCGGTGGACTATCTCAAGATCGACGGCAGCTTCGTCAAGGATATTGCGGATGACCCGATAGACCGGGCGATGGTGGAATCCATCAGCGAAATCGGTCACCTGATGGGACTCGAAACCATCGGGGAATATGTGGAGAACGACACCATCCGGAAGATCCTGACCAGCATCGGTGTTGACTACGCTCAGGGGTTCGGCATTGCAAAGCCACAGCCACTGGGCACACTCGACGAAAACTGAGCGATAAAAATTGTCAGCCCGGCAGAGAGATTCCCGTCACCTTTTTATAGAGTGAAACGGCATATGAATCGGTCATGCCGCCGACGAAATCAGTCAAACGCAACAGCCGGGTGTAAGCATCTTCCGCCGGTTTTCTATCGGGACCGATAAACTGATCCGGCACCAGAAGAATCATCATCTTGCTGCGGGAACTCGCCTGCAGGCCGCGCTCGGCAACATCATCCACAACCTGAATAAAGCGCTCCAGCAGTTCGCTGATCACCTGAAAACCCGCAACCTCAATCTCAATCACCTCTGGCGCGTTGTAGATCTTCTCCGTCGCCACCTCAATCAACTGGTTCATCTCCTCCCGCTTGGGTATAACACTCAGGAGGGGCTGGTCGAATCTGCCGGCCAGGATGTCATCTTCAGAATCCAGAAAACAGCTCATCGACTGACCGATCGCCTGGTTGATCACCTTGGCACGCAGAAACTCGATCTTCTCCTTGTTTCCGCTGATGCCACGCAGCCGTTTCTCCTGCCGCTCAGGTTCAGAAAGAACCTGCAGGAAAAGTCCCAGTGCCTCATCAAAGGTAAGGTGCCCCAGACGGTAACCGTCTTCAATATCGATCACCCGATAGCAGATGTCGTCCGCCGCCTCCACCAGAAAAGCCAGCGGGTGGCGGTGCCAGATCGCCAAAATCGGATCCCGTCTTATCAGCCCCGTATTCTCTACCACCGTTTCGAACAGCTCCCGGTCTGCGGCGGTAAAACCCGGTTTATTGGCACTGACTCCATCAAAGCGCCCTTTGCCAATACAGGATTCACGGGGATATTTACTGAATGCCGCCAAGGTGGCGCTCGTCAACTGCAGGCCACCGGGATTGTCACGGTTCTGCAAACGCGAAAGCACACGAAAACCCTGGGCATTACCTTCAAAATTGAGGAAATCCTCCCGCTGGCTGCCATGCAGTACCCCAACCCGCTCTTTGCCGTAATCCCCCGTCTCGGCCCACAGACGGATCGCATCCTCACCTGAGTGGCCGAAAGGCGGATTGCCGATATCATGGGCCAGACAGGCCGCAGCGCATATATCACCAAAATCGGAAGCCTCGGCAGATGCCAAACCATGACGGGTTATGATCTGCTCGCCAACCAAGGTTCCCAGAGAACGGCCCACACTGGAAGATTCCAGACTATGAGTCAGACGGGTCCTGACGTAGTCAATCTTCGACAGCGGAAAGATCTGCGTTTTGTCCTGCATACGCCGGAAGGCGGAGGAGAAAACAATCCGGTCGAGGTCCCGCTGATAGTCGGTGCGGGCAGTCGTCTCGGAGGGCTCATCGTCTGATCCCAGGCGTTTGCGGGAGAGCAGTTGCCGCCAGTTCATCGCCATTCTAGTGGGCCATGCGGAAGGTAAGAAAACAGAATTTATTCATTCGCGGTGTCTGCCAAGGCGTAAGACCGCCGCTGTAGCCATTCTACAGCTAGTGTCTTGCAACAACGGCAGGCGCCGCGAAGGGATGAAAGCTGTGAACTTATTTTTCGCATGGCCCACTAGCCTCTATTCCCAGCCAATGACTTCGTAACCACGCTCACTCAGGCAGCGCTGCACAAACCGCTTGAAGGTGGGGTTGAGTTCCGCGGACTGAAAGGCTCCGCCGACAGCTCCCGTTGCCGCACCGGCCGCCGCGCCCGCGACTGCCCGCTCTCCCGCATCGCCGCGAAACAACCCCCACACACCGGAAGCAATACCGCCGACAACGGCGCCTTTGGCAGCCTTCTTTCCAACCTCCCCATCCTGGCTCTCACTCACACCGGAATCCATGGCCAAAGCCATGCAGGACTCGGTATCCTGTTGCGACTGACTCTTTCCCACAGTTTTCATATAATCATTGGGATAGAAGACCGGACGTTTTGGTCCCGATGCGCATCCGGCCAGCGTCAAAGCAAGAACAACAGACATGGCAAGCATTGCTGGCCGAAATGATCGCATTCTTCTCATCAGAGCACGTCCCTATGGGGGGTCAGGAAAATTCAAGGAGATAGTGAAATATACTGGAACACGGCACAAGTCGCCATCAATGCGGATTCTATCCAGCTTCTCACCGGCTGTGTCAGGAGAACTGGAATATGGCACAATGCCGCAGAATTTATCCAACAACGAGTGACTCTCTCATGAACGCCGTTCGCACGACATTTCTGCTGTTATCCCTATTGCTGAGCGCGGGCTGCTCCACCGTCTACTACGACACCATGGAAAAAGTGGGCGTCCACAAACGTGACATTCTCGTAGACCGGGTGGAGTCAGCCCGTGACGCCCAGACTGAGGCCCAGGAGCAGTTCAAATCGGCCCTGGAACAGTTCGCCTCTGTCATCGAGGTTGAAGAGACAGACCTGAAATCGGCCTATGAAAAACTGAACGACGAATTCGAAGAGAGTCAGTCAGCTGCAGATGACGTCTCCAGTCGCATCGATAAAGTGGAATCGGTGGCAGACGCCCTCTTCGAGGAGTGGCAGGAGGAGCTGGGTCTCTATCAGAATAATAACCTCAAAGCCGCCAGCGCCAAAAAACTGCGGGCCACCAAAAAGCGCTACGGCCAGATGCTCAAATCGATGCATCAGGCCGAAAAGACCATGCAGCCAATCCTCGACAGCTTTCGTGACAACGTACTCTTTCTCAAACACAACCTGAATGCACAAGCCATCGGCGCCCTGCGTGGCGAGTTCAGCAATCTGAAGTCCGATATCGGGAAGCTTATCAAGCGGATGAACCAATCCATAGCGCGCTCGAACAGTTTCATCGAGTCACTTCAGCAGCCTTAACACCCAAGTTCGCAGGTTCCTAAACACCTTCTCTTCACCAACAACGGAGTTCGGCC
The DNA here is from genome assembly GCA_016756835.1 of gamma proteobacterium endosymbiont of Lamellibrachia anaximandri. Lineage (GTDB taxonomy): Bacteria > Pseudomonadota > Gammaproteobacteria > Chromatiales > Chromatiaceae > QGON01. The sequence goes on from JAESPE010000090.1 coordinate 6,386, forward strand.
ATAATGGAACTCTCAAACATAAAGCAGATTGAAGACGCCACCCGTTTCGGCCGCCCCGAACTCTTCCGTCTCGGCATCGGCATCATATTCATCGCAGGTGTGATGCTCTTTACCGATTTCCGCTTTGGTAATACCACCGACAATACCATGTTGATCGTGGCAGCGATGATCGGCGGTTATATGGCGATGAACATCGGGGCCAACGACGTTGCCAACAATGTCGGGCCGGCGGTGGGTTCAAAGGCGCTGACACTGACCGGCGCTATCTTACTTGCCGTAATCTTCGAGGGAGCAGGGGCATTGATCGCCGGCGGAGATGTGGTGGACACAATCAGGAAGGGCATTATCGACCCCTCCCTGATTGCCGACAAGGACACCTTCATCTGGATTATGATGGCGGCTCTGCTGGCCGGAGCAGTCTGGCTCAACATCGCCACAGCAATGGGTGCACCTGTCTCCACCACCCACTCCATCGTCGGCGGCGTACTGGGTGCGGGCATTGCCGCCGGCGGGATCGATATCGCCAACTGGAACAAGGTGGCAGCCATCTCCGCCAGTTGGGTCATCTCCCCGGTTCTGGGTGGCCTGATCGCCGCCGCTTTCCTCTACCTCATCAAACGCACGATAACCTACCAGAGCGATATGACCCATGCCGCCAAAAGAATGGTGCCGCTGCTGGTCGCACTTATGGTGATGGCCTTCTCAACCTATCTCATCCTCAAAGGGTTGAAGAAGGTCTGGAGGATTGATTTCCAGACGGCCGCGATGACTGGTCTTTTCTTTGCGACTGCGATCTATCTGCTTGTCCGTCCTGTCATCGAAAAAACCGCAGACCGCCTGCCTAACAGTAAAATCGGCGTTAACAGCCTATTCACAGCCCCTCTGATCTTCGCTGCCGCCCTGCTCAGCTTTGCCCACGGCGCCAATGACGTTGCTAATGCTGTTGGACCACTCGCAGCTATCAACGAGGCAATTTCCGGATCTGGAATTGTCCAAAAGGCTACAGTTCCTCTCTGGGTGATGATGGTGGGCGCTTTCGGCATCGCCGTGGGACTGGCGCTCTATGGCCCTAAGTTGATCAAGACAGTGGGTTCCGAAATCACGGAACTGGACCAGATGCGGGCCTTCTGCATCGCCATGGCGGCTGCCATCACGGTCATCATCGCCACCCAGTTTGGCCTGCCGGTGAGTTCCACCCATATTGCCGTCGGTGCGATATTCGGCGTCGGTTTTCTACGAGAGTTTCTGAAGGCCACCTATGCCCGTACAGTGGAAGAGATCATGAGCCATCACAATGGACAGGACCAGGTGGTCGTTGAGGCATTTCTTGAGGAGTTCCGTCGTGCCTCGATCACCCGCAAGGGAGAGATGCTGACACAGCTCAAGGCACACTCCGCCGCAGCCGACCTCACCAAGAAAGAGCGTAAAGGCCTGCGCAAGATCTATCGTCAGCAACTTGTAAAGCGATCAGCCCTATTGAAGATCGTCGCCGCCTGGTTGATTACCGTACCGGTATCCGGCTTGCTCGCAGCAACACTCTTCTACGCTATCAGGGGCTTTATGCTTCCCTAAGGGGCCTCTCTGCGGTAGGCGAAAATACTAGAGACTTGTCGGGTCTGCTTTGACCACTACGTCATCCGGCGGCGGAAATCTTTTCACCAATCCGTTGGGCAGTTCAGCCTTGGCAGCCATGAAGATGCCACTGGACTCCAGCACAAAGCAGACCATCACTGTTAGCAGGGCAGGTACGATTGCGACGCGGAAAAACGCGTCCGCCATGATCGCACCCTTACTGTCCCCGGAAGTTGCCATAGTGGTCAAGCCGATGATAGCGCCGGTAATCACATATCCGACCAATAAAATTTTGGTGCGGCTTGCCGCCAGGCGCCAATGTGCGGCCACGAACCAGGGATCCTGCTTCTCCGCCCTGCTCGCACGAATCCAGAAAAACACGATAATCAGCAGTGAGACCGAGAGCGGTATCAGCAATCCCGGTTTGCCCATGAAGACAAATGAAGCGGGAGCAGCCAGCAGATGAATTCCAGCCAGGTTCAGCATGAAAATATCATGGGGGTTTTTGGCCCGCTTACGAACAGACTCATCGATCTCGAACAGCATAAGCCCTCTCAGATTAACCGGATATTCCAGACAGGAAACAAGATGAATTCTGCATGATGACACGGATATCGTCGTTGATATTACGCAACCTGCAGCTGTTCGACAGGCACGTTTGCCACTTTTCGCAAAAAGCCTATTGACCTGCCCCCCAAAACCCTTAAACTACCGCGCTTCTTCTTCGGAGCGGTAGTTCAGTTGGTTAGAATACCGGCCTGTCACGCCGGTGGTCGCGGGTTCGAGTCCCGTCCGCTCCGCCATTTTCCCTCTCCGGGTCAAGCCAACTGAAACCCGGTAAAAACCAATTCCCAAAATCACTCCGCCAAGCCCAATGGATCATTAGGATTTATACCTTCCATGAACGGGTATTTCCGCTCCTGATGAGTGACCTGGTAAACCTTGCCGATCCAGTTGCCCAAGACTGCCTCAGCCGTATCGTGCCAGGTATTGTGGATGGAATCGCTGATCAACGATTCCGGAAACTCGGGTAGCTCGCCCCCATCGTCGAGCGCAGTCAACAGGCGGTCATGATATTCGCAGAGAATCGCCTTGTCTCTGGCGTGTAGATAGTTGTCGGGAAAAGGGGGGAAATCCACCCTTTCACCAGCAATAAAGTGCTTCACTTCGCGCTTGTACTCTTTGAAGAGGCTGATGGTGTCATACTCGGGATGACCCTGAAAATAGACCACGCGAAAGCCATCCTCACTGACAGCGAGATGCACCCCACCTTTTCCACTCTCCACAAGCACTTTCAAACCCGCCGATTCAAACTGATCGCGGGTTATCTCATTGAAGCGGGAGTGAGGGACATCGAAAAGGGTGTTGACATCGTTGACCAGCGGATGCGTCCGGTCGACCACCCTGTGACCATACACGCCCCAAAGCTTATCTCCCATATGCCGCCGCTTCTGACCATGACGAAACTCCATCACCGCGTGGGTTGCCAGGCATGAACAGAGCATGGATGTGACATTCTCGTGAGCCCAGTCGACCACCTCGATCAACGGCTTCCAGAACGGCTCCTGAGAGAGGTTGGGATGGGTGACGTTGGCTCCGGTAATAATCAGGGCATCCAACCCCTCTTCTTTTAGCTGCTCGAAAGATTCATAGTGCTGCCCGATATGTTCACGGGCCTTTTCATCCCGGGGCAATCCTTCCAGCGTAAAGGGATGAATGTAGAACTGCGCAATCTGATTCGCCTCTCCAACGAGGCGAAAAAACTGCCGTTCAGTGGCGCCAAGCGCCGCATCCGGCATCATATTGAGCAGGCCGATATGCAGTTCCCGGATGTACTGCTTCGCCGCGCGTTCGGGGGGCAAAACTGTCTGGCCCTCCTGCTTCAGACGCTGGAAGGTTGGCAGTGATGAGTGTGCGACCAATGGCATGAAGGACTCCTCAAACACTGGGTGAATTTCGTTCGATTACACTTTCAAGCATGGCCAAGAAATCATCGACATTCTGGACCTGCGCAAGCTCGTCAGTGGTTACTGTGTAGCCATAATCCTGCGCAATCGCCTCATACCGGGGAATGCGGCTACGAAACAGTTTGGGAAAGACCCAGCGCACGAATTTAATGGGTTCGATCATCGCCACATAGGGCAGATCCTGTTCCTGCAAGTAGAGATCGAGCTGCTCATCGAGAAAGTTCTCCCGATAGTAGAGTGGCTTGGGATCACGCACAGCCCGCTCGATCAGCGCTGTCTCGTCACGCTCCGATGCCCGAATGTAGAGTATCATCGTATGCTCGGAGAGCAGTTCGATGATGCCCGGCTCGTCCAACTCACACAGACTGCCCCCTACATCGTTGATGAAATGGCGATACCCATAAATCCGTTGTGCCTTGCGGATAAATCCGGGCACATCCCTCATTGCCGCAACCTCTGCCTCGCGATGCAGATTCTGCCGCCGTTTGAATTCACGCAACGGCATACCGCCAAGCTCAGGGTTACCCAGCATACCCAGAAAGATCGAAACCGGTTTGAGATGATCGACAGTAATATTATTGCGAATATAGATGGAGTCGGAACGAAGCAGGTCCCGCAACACAGGCACCTGCATCGCCTGTTCCTTGATATGATCAAGGATCGGCTCATCCAGATAATGGGTGCCAATCCGGTAATCTCCCGAATAGTGAAACCAGTCACTGTCACGCAGAATATTGGATAGACGCGTCTTCCCAACGCCTGACATCCCCATCAACGTCACACACTTGTGCTCCCATGCCCGGAAGTCACCTACACTCAGTTTCACTGCAACAACACTCCTAAAGAAATCCGGCTTGATGCCGATACCCAGCTAGTCGATCAATTCTACGAGGGTAGACGAAGGGTGCCAAGCTGAGAACGCTTCACTTTAGGTTGTATTTTCGCCTGGGAAACCCGATTACCCCGTTTTAACCTCGATCTTCCGTCCGTTTACTACAAATTTGACTGCAACAGGATCCACATGAATCAATTGGAGTTAAATGACCTCAGCGTCATCCTCGTCGAACCTTCGTTGACCCAAAGACATATCATCGATGGCTATCTCTCTGATCTGGGCATCTCCAAGATTGAAACCTTCGAATCCGGTGAAGCAGCGCTGGATGCCATGCGCCGCACCCCACCAGACCTTGTCATCAGCACACTCTATCTGCCCGATATGACCGGGACCGATCTGGTCATTGCGATGCGTAACGAACCACTACTCGTGGATACAGCCTATATCCTGATCTCAAGCGAAACCCGGTTCCGCTTTCTGGATCCGATTCGCCAGGCAGGCGCAATCGCCATTCTGCCCAAACCCTTTTCGGAAGATGACCTGAAGATTGCCTTGAAATCGACTGTTGACTATATCGAAACGCCCGAAATCCATCTCGACAATATCGATGCCGAATCATTAAGAATTTTATTGGTGGATGACAGCCAGATGGCGCGAAACCATATTCGCAGGCTGTTGGAAGCTATGGGAATGGAGCAGATCACCGAGGCGGAAAATGGCTCCGAGGGAGCGCAACTGGTCAATGACCACTATTTTGATCTCGTCATCACCGACTACAATATGCCGGAGATGAACGGGCAGGAGTTTATCGACTATATCCGAAACAACAGCTTACAGCCGACCATTCCCATTTTGATGATCACGAGCGAGTCTAACCAGAGCCGTCTTGCTGCCGTGCAGCAATCAGGCGTTTCCGCCATCTGCGACAAACCTTTCGAACCCATCATTCTCAAGCGCTATCTGGAAAAAACGCTGGCAGACGATAATAGCTGAAACATTACAAAAAAACTAAGCTAACACATTGTTAAATAATAGAAATATGAGATTTTCCGCCAGTTCCCGTCATCAAGTGTTATTTTTTGTAACGAGTGGAATTTATCCTGACCCCAGACTCCATTTACAGAAATCCACAATATGTATTGTTTGATCACAAAAAGGTCACATGAGCAACTCATGATTTGTGACTTTAATTCTGATAGGGTATTGCCTGAAACCGCTCATCAGGTAAAGTTGGGTTTGCACTACTTTTCAATGAGTTGGCAATGAGGTTAGACTAAGCAATGCCCCAGGTTCTCATCATTGATGATCAATCCATCAGCCGGATGATACTGGAGGAGCTCACCCGTTCAATCGAGCCGGACGTCACCACGCAATCCTTTGCCGACCCTGTCTCTGCGCTGGAGTGGGCCAAACACAACGAATTCGACCTTGTCATTACCGACTTCAAAATGCCGCAGATGGATGGCGTGGAGTTTATCCAATGGCTGAGAAAAATCCCCTCCTGCAGTGATATCCCCGTTGTGATCATCACATGTGTCGAGGATAAGTCGGTGCGATACCGCGCACTCGAATCAGGCGCTACCGATTTTCTGACAAAACCGATAGACCATACCGAATGCAGGGCCAGGTGCCACAACCTGCTGACAATCCGTCGGCAACAGCAGATTATCAAGGACCGCGCCTCCTGGCTGGAACGGGAGATCAGGGATACCACTGAGGAGTTGCATCTGCGCGAACAGGAGACTCTCCTGCGCTTGGCGAAAGCAGGGGAGTTCCGCGATCAGGAAACCGGGAATCATGTATTGAGAATGTCTCAATACAGCGAGATCATCGCCGAAGAGATCGGCATGTCCAAAGATGAGTGCCATCTGATCAGGCACGCCGCACCAATGCACGATATCGGAAAGATCGCCATTCCGGACGCGATCCTGCGCAAGACAGGCTCCCTAGCGACCGATGAGTGGCAGATCATGCAGAGTCACTCACAGGCAGGGCATGATATCTTATGTGAGAGTCCTTCCAAATATCTGCAGATGGGCGCGATTATCGCCCTCCATCACCATGAGCATTTTGATGGCAGCGGCTATCCATGCGGAAAAAAAGGAGATAAAATCCCAATAGAGGCGCGCATCGTAGCTGTTGCCGATGTTTTCGATGCCTTGATTTCGGAAAGACCTTATAAGCGGGCATGGAGCGTAAACGAAGCATTGGCCTATCTAAAGCAGGAGAAAGGCCGCCATTTCGACCCAGACTGTCTGGGGGCATTTCTCACACGCTTTGGGAGGGTCATCGAGATTCACGACTCACTCGACGATGCTCCGAAACAAGCCACAGGCTTAGGAGCCTCTGAATGAGACTGGGTATGCAGAGTTGTGAGATACAACTTTACGATGCGAGGCGGAAATTACGGGCAATAGGCGGCCTATTACCCAAATTTTCAACGCAGCAGATGGGATTTTATTCAAAGATTCCATGCGTCGCCCCCCTTCGAGGCTGGCATGAGAAACGGCTCCCGACCGTTTTTTGGGCCACAAGACTGCCGTCCATACCTCGTTCAGCAGCTCCTTAGCGCCAAGGAAAGCAACATGAAAAATCAGCCCACCTTCCATGGCAGACGTCCTTTCGGTTTCAATCAATTCCCCGACTTTGAAATCGAGCATTCAGGCATTCGCCTGCTGGTCGCCCTACCGATTTTCTCCTGGCTGGTTATTCAGACCTACCTCAGCCACACAGGTTCCGAACTATCTCTACCGTTAATTCTTGCAACTGGTTACGTTGTTTTTGCCGCCACCATGTTGCTCTTTATCATTAACGACCCACACCCCTCGTCTTCCCGGCGGATTGCCGGCATCATTGCCGATGTTGCCTTTCTCTCCTGCCTCACTTTTTTCAGCGGCAAAAATGGTCTGTTTCTGCTATTTCTCTATCCACTGCTCATCAGTAGCAATGGATTTCGGTTTGGCGCCTCCTATCTCTACTTCACCCTCTCGGTCAGTATTCTCGGTCTCGGTACCGCACTGATTACGAACACCTTCTGGTCTCAGCATCTGTTACAAGGGATGGGCGCTTTAGCTGGAATAACCGGCGTCTCTCTCTACCTCGCATCTATCATTAAGGCTGTGGGAAGCGATAGCTGGGGTTCATTGGATTCTGAAGAGATCACCACGAAAGAAGTACTTCCGGAGACTCCACAAGATACAGGCATCGAGAGTGCCCAGGATGCCGTGGATCTGGCATTCCCTTTCACAGAATCCGCATTGGAAGCGGAGTCAGGTGCACACAGCAATAATCGCAAGGTACTACTGCTTTCCAGGAATCCGACCAATGCGGAGCACCTCAGCACCTATCTCAAAGACTGGAATCATGCGTTCGAGACGAGTCAGAACAGCATGCAGGCCTTCAACCGATTGATGGTGAATGCCGAGACCCAAGATGTTCAACCCTTTGATATCCTGTTGGTGGATCATCGTCAGTTGGAATTGGATCCTCTACAAATTGCTGCGGCCATTTCCGAAGAGCCGGTGCTGGCCAATACTTCCCTGTTTTTCCTTGGCCCAAAACAGCCTGAGCAATATCGCCAACAACTTCTCCAGGCCGGCTACTCACAGATCTTTGAGACACCACTCAATAAATCCATTCTGTTCGCGGCCCTGCGTGCCAACCCGGAAATTCAGGATAGTGAAAAGAGCGTTGTCAGCCTGATCAGTCGACTTAACCTCAAAGCCTGCTCTCTCCCTCCGCAAGAGATCCTGGTTGCCGAAAATAATCCAGTCGACCGGAACAGCATCGAACGCGCGTTAAAGCAGGAGGGCCACCGGGTCTACGCAGTAGAAAATGGAGAACAGGCACTGGATGCACTCGAGAGCCACCATTTCGATCTTGCGATTGTCAATCTCTCCATGCCGGTCATGAGCGGCATTCAGGTCATCAAACTCCACCATTTCACCCACTCCATGCGTAGATGGATGCCGTTTGTAGTAATAACAGACGAGAATTCCCCCGCAACAATCAGAGAGTGCGAAAGTGCTGAAGCCGATGCCTGCATCTTCAAGCCCATTCAACAAAACGAGTTGGTTAAAACAGTTACTGCAGTTATCTCGTCTGATCAGGAAAAAAGCAGAGAAAGTACAACTGCAACACCTGAAGACGGCATCACCACCCGTTTCCACAATGCCGACACACTGGATGTCAGCGTTCTGAAGAATCTCGAAATACTCGGGAATGATCCACAGTTCATCTCCAATCTGATTACAACCTTCACTCTCGATAGCGAAAGAACACTGCAACAGATGGATCAGGCCCTTGCCGATAACGACAGTGAACTCTTTAAAGACCTCGCTCATCTGTTCGTGGACAGCGCAGGACACCTGGGGGCATTCTCACTCTATGAATACAGCCTCAGCGCATCACGTATACTTCCTTCCGAATTCGATGCTCATGGCGCCAACATCCTGCAGGAGATGCGTGCCACCTTCACCCGCACCAGTGACGCACTCATGCGATTTCTCTCCAAGGACGATGAAACCAGCTCCTATCTCAGCTAACATTTCGGCCACTGATTAATGCCAAAACGACAGATTGACCCAAAAGTTCAGCCATTTGGTTCGGACGCACTGAAACTGACAGAAAAAAGACTCAACCGTTTTTTTACCCGTGAGTATCAGGAACAGTTGGAGAATCCTGAAAAAATCTCCGAGAAATTAATCCAAATCGCCTCTCATGGCCCCATGTGGGAAACCACAAGTCATCTGATGGCACAGCATTACGACGCGTCAGAAGCTTTTTTTCGCAGTTTTCTGGATAGCGAATACCTGGCCTATTCCATGGCGTTCTACAGCGAAAACGGCGCTACAGCCGCGACGATAGAAATATCATTGGAAGAGGCGCAGAGAAATAAATTCAAAACCATCTGCAAACGAGCTGGACTCCAGGGTGATGAACAGATTCTGAACATCGGCTGCGGATTCGGCTCTTTCGAGCGTTACCTGATAGAAAACTATCCGCAACTTCAGATTACTTCGATTACAGCCAGCACAACACAGAGCAGTTATATCAACAATGCAAGAAACGATCCTGCACATCCCCTTTCATCAAAACGTTTCAAACTTATCACGGGTGATTTCGCAGATCTCACCGAAGAGACGCTTGGGCAGGGCCACCGCATTAAAATCAGCTTGAAAACACCACCTTAGTGCGGTAACGGTCATTCCACGCAGCTTTTCTCTTTTTCTTAGCGAGACTGAGTGAAGAGGACTCCTGCTGAAACAAGTT
>JAESPE010000091.1 GCA_016756835.1 gamma proteobacterium endosymbiont of Lamellibrachia anaximandri
ATGGTAATGCCTGGCGACAACGTAAAAATGACGGTAAAACTGATTGCGCCGATTGCGATGGAAGAAGGCCTGCGATTTGCTATCCGTGAGGGTGGTCGTACCGTAGGTGCCGGCGTTGTATCCAAAGTTATCGAGTAATCGATATACTGTAAAGTGCAGGGCCGGCTTGGCCGGTCCTGTTGTTAAGCGTTTCTAGGCCAGTGGCTCAATTGGTAGAGCAGCGGTCTCCAAAACCGCAGGTTGGGGGTTCGAGTCCCTCCTGGCCTGCCATTTTCAATCTGGCGCATCCAGGCAAATTTGAACCTATGAACGCGAAGTCACAAGTCGAAGTCTCCAGCATGGATACAGTGAAGCTGCTAGCCGCAGTTGTGCTTATTGTTGCTGCCATTCTCGGCTTTTACTATTTCGATGACTATTCCCAGTTGCTACGGGTGCTGGGATTGCTGTTGGTTATCGGTGTCGCGACTTTTGTCGCTTATCAAACAGTAGTTGGTCGTACTGTCTGGCAGTTTGCGTCAGACGCCAAGATCGAAGTGCGAAAGGTGGTCTGGCCGAGTCGTCAGGAGACGGTGCAGACAACTTTGATCGTCTTCGTGATGGTCTTGATCATGGGCATCGTGCTCTGGCTGTTTGATATGATGTTAGGTGCGATTTTGCGCATGCTAACCGGATAAGAGGCGGGTTATATGTCCATGCGTTGGTATGTAGTACACGCCTACTCCGGCTTTGAAGCCCGCGTGCAGGCTTCCCTGGCGGAGCGCATTGAGCGTTTTGGCATGGAAGACAAGTTCGGTGAGGTTTTGGTGCCTACCGAAGAGGTCGTTGAGATGCGTGCCGGTCAGCAGAGGAAGAGTGAGCGTAAGTTCTTCCCCGGTTACGTCCTGGTGCAGATGGAAATGACCGACGAGACCTGGCATCTGGTAAAGGATTGTCCCAAAGTGCTGGGTTTCATTGGCGGCACCGGTGATCGTCCTGCGCCGATCACCGACAAAGAGGCTGATGCCATTCTGCAGCGAGTGCAGGAAGGCGTCGAGAAGCCGCGTCCAAAGGTTCTGTTCGAACCCGGCGAAGTGGTGCGTGTCGTCGACGGGCCGTTCAACGATTTCAGTGGCGTGGTCGAGGAAGTCGACTACGAGAAGAGTCGACTGAAAGTTTCCGTGCTGATCTTCGGTCGTTCCACCCCGGTGGATCTGGAGTTCGGGCAAGTAGAGAAAGGGTGAGCTGCGACCGCTTGTCCAGTGGACAAACGCAGCGCGGCGAACGACCGGACAGGAAGTCCGGGCTGGGGGTAGGTTAAAGCTCCAAAGTAGCGCCAGGGAAGGCAAGAATTAATTTGCTTACAAGGCACTAAGGCTGCGGCAGACGCTCAGGCTTTGGCGTAAGCTCAAATCAATACAGGGGAGTTTGGGTAACCAGTCCCAAGCGTTTGCACCCACAGTGAGGTAAATCATGGCTAAGAAGATCGAGGCTTTTATCAAGCTTCAGGTTCCCGCAGGGGAAGCGAACCCGAGTCCGCCGGTTGGTCCCGCCCTGGGACAGCATGGTGTGAACATCATGGAGTTCTGCAAGGCGTTCAACGCCAAGACCCAGAGCATGGAGAAGGGGATGCCCATCCCTGTGGTGATCACGGTCTATGCAGATCGTTCCTTCACCTTTATCACCAAAACACCGCCGGCATCCGTGCTGCTGAAAAAGGCAGTAGGCTTGAGCAAAGGCAGTTCCACTCCGAATACAGTCAAGGTGGGTACGGTGACCCGTGCGCAGCTTGAGGAGATAGCCACTGCCAAGATGGCCGATCTGACTGCGGCGGATATGGATGCGGCAGTACGAACCATCGCCGGTAGCGCCCGTCAGATGGGTCTCGATGTAGAAGGGGTGGAGTAAGTCATGGCTAAGTTGAGCAAACGCGCGAAGGCGATTCGTGAAAAAGTTGAGGTTGGCAAGCTGTATGCTGCGGAAGAGGCTTTCGGTCTGCTGAAAGCGGTCTCTTCGGTGAAGTTTTCCGAAGCGGTCGATGTCAGCATAAACCTTGGCGTTGACCCCCGTAAGTCGGATCAGGTCGTACGTGGTTCCTCCGTATTGCCTCATGGTACCGGCAAGACCGTTCGTGTGGCGGTTTTTGCCCAAGGTGCGAACGCAGATGCGGCTACCGAAGCGGGTGCCGATATTGTGGGTTTTGAAGACCTTGCTGCCGACGTGAAAGCAGGCAAGATGGACTTCGATGTGGTTATTGCGAGCCCGGACGCAATGCGCGTTGTGGGCCAGTTGGGCCAGATCCTGGGTCCCCGTGGTCTGATGCCAAACCCGAAAGTGGGCACGGTTACGCCGAATGTGGCAGGCGCGGTGAAAAACGCAAAAGCAGGTCAGGTGCGCTACCGTACCGACAAGGCCGGAATCATCCACTGCTCCATCGGCAAGATTGATTTCGAGCCACAGAAGCTCAAAGAGAATCTGGAATTTCTGCTGGTGGACTTGGTCAAAGCCAAGCCCAGCGCAGCGAAGGGCATCTACCTGAAGAAAATTACCGCCTCCTCGACCATGGGTCCGGGATTGCTGGTCGATCAGGCGACCCTTTCCATCTAAATTTTGCATGACCAGGCGGTTCTGCCGCCGGGTCGATGCACAAAAGGCTTTGGGGCACCGGTTGTTGACCGGCGCCGTCAAAGACCGCAGGCGTCTCCATTCGTGGAGGCTTAATATTCGCCCGCGCAGACGGTGCACCCCGAATCAGGATTTTTCCTGAAGACGGTGCACGTTGGGATTCGATACCGATGGTATCGAAAGTGTAAACAGGGGCGGATATTCCGCTCCTCGTTGTCAATGAGGTGACGACTTTGGCACTCAATCTCGAGCAGAAGAAAGCCATCGTCGCCGAAGTCAGTGACGTTGCAAGCAGTGCACTTTCCGCTGTAGCCGCTGAGTACCGGGGATTGACCGTAGAGCAGATGACCGTGTTGCGCCGTGAAGCGCGCAACAATGGCGTCTATCTTCGTGTGGTCAAGAACTCCCTGGCCAAGCGAGCAGTGGAAGACACCGGATTTGCCTGCATGGCAGAAGGTTTTACGGGTCCTTTGATCCTCGCCTTCTCGCAGGAAGATCCGGGTGCTGCGGCACGCGTCATTAAGGACTTTGCCAAGGGGCACGAGCAGCTCGTGGTGAAGTTGGTTTCCATCGGCGGCAAATTGCTGCAGCCGACGGATATCGACGCACTCGCGAAACTGCCGACTTACGACCAGTCTATCAGCATGCTGATGGCGGTCATGAAGGCTCCGGTGGAGAAGTTGGCACGCACCATGAAAGAGGTGCCTGGCAAACTGGTCCGGACTGTGGCGGCAATCAAAGACGCCAAAGAGGCGGCTTGATTCGGTTTTTCATTTTAATCATTTACGTGCAATTTAATATTCAGGAGTTAACCAATGGCCGTATCTAAAGAAGATATCCTTGAGGCTATTGCCGCGATGTCCGTAATGGACGTTGTCGAGCTGATCGAGGCTATGGAAGAGAAGTTCGGTGTGACCGCTGCTGCCGCTGTTGCAGCTGCCCCCGCCGCTGGTGGTGGCGAAGCCGCTGCTGCAGAAGAGCAGACCGAATTTAATGTCGTAATGACCTCTTTTGGTGGCAACAAGATTGCTGTCATCAAGGCTGTCCGCAGTCTTACGGGTCTGGGTCTGAAGGAAGCGAAGGCAGCCGTTGAAGGCGTACCTTCCGCCCTTAAGGAAGCTGTTTCCAAGGATGAGGCCGAAGAGGCCAAAAAGCTGCTTGAAGAGGCAGGCGCCGAAGTCGAGATCAAATAATTCTGTTCTCGACTGTCTGCAAGCAGTCATGGTCAGGGCTGGTGGCGTAACGTCACCGGCCCTTTCCCGCTTGTATGAAGTGAGGTCCATTTGGAGGGTCTCGACAGGATGTCGAATTAAATGAATTTTCGAGGTCCGGCCGGATGCCGGACTCTACAACGAACGCTTGAATCACCAAGCCTTTGACACTGAGGGACGGCAGCATGGCCTATTCTTTCACCGAGAAAAAGCGTATTCGTAAAGACTTTGGTAAGCGCCCCAGTATTCTGGATGTGCCCTTCCTGCTTGCGACGCAGATCAATTCATACCGCGATTTTCTGCAGGACGGTGTGCCCGTCGCTGCGCGCAGTGATGTTGGCCTGCATGCGGCATTCAAGTCGGTACTGCCGATCACCAGTTATTCTGGTAACGCAATACTCGAATATGTGAACTACCGTCTCGGCGAGCCCGTCTTTGATGTGCGTGAGTGCCAGCTGCGGGGCACGACCTATGCAGCGCCGCTGCGTGTATTGGTGCGGCTGGTTATCTATGACAAGGAGGCTCCTGCAGGTTCCAAGGTCGTCAAGGATATCCGCGAGCAGGAAGTCTACATGGGCGAACTGCCGCTCATGACCGATACCGGCACCTTTGTGATCAATGGTACCGAGCGTGTCATCGTCTCGCAGTTGCATCGTTCTCCCGGTGTCTTCTTCGATCATGACAAGGGCAAGACCCACTCTTCCGGAAAGCTGCTCTTTTCTGCACGGGTAATCCCCTATCGTGGTTCCTGGCTCGACTTCGAGTTCGATCCCAAGGACAACGTCTTTGTGCGTATCGATCGCCGCCGCAAGCTGCCGGCCACCATTCTGTTGCGAGCGCTGGGTTACAATAGCGATCAGATTCTCGAAATGTTTTTCGAGACCGATCGGTTCTCCATGACCAAGCGCACCCTGAAGGTGGATTTGGTGCCGGAGCGTCTGCGCGGCGAGGTCGTGACCTTCGATATCAAGAGTGGTGACGAGGTGATTGTTGAGGCGGGTCGCCGCATCACTGCGCGCCATATCCGCCAGTTGGAAAAGGCGGGTGTCAAAAAACTTGATGTGCCCCGCGAGTATCTCTACGGCAAAGTGTTGGCGCATAGCATCGTGGATAAAGAAACCGGTGAACTGCTTGCTGAGGGGAATGCCGAGCTGACCGAAGAGCTGGTCGAGCAGCTTACCGAGAAAGGCGTGAAGAAATTCGCAACGCTCTTCACCAACGATCTCGATCACGGTCCCTTCCTCTCCGATACCTTGCGTATCGACGCTACGACCAATGAGCTGGAGGCGCAGGTGGAGATCTACCGCATGATGCGTCCGGGTGAGCCGCCTACCAAGGATGCGGCCCAGAACCTGTTCAATAACCTGTTCTTTACTTCCGACCGCTACGATCTTTCTGCGGTAGGTCGCATGAAATTCAACCGGCGCCTCAGACGCGCAGACGAGGTCGGCGAAGGCATACTCTCGAAAGAGGATATTGTCGATGTCCTTAGAGAGCTGATCGATATTCGCAACGGCAACGGCATAGTCGACGACATCGACCACTTGGGCAATCGCCGTATTCGCTGTGTCGGTGAGATGGCGGAAAACCAGTTCCGCGTTGGCCTGGTGCGCGTCGAGCGCGCTGTGAAGGAGCGCCTGACCCAGGCTGAGTCCGAAGGTTTGATGCCGCAAGAGCTGATCAATGCCAAACCGGTCTCTGCCGCCATCAAGGAGTTCTTTGGTTCAAGCCAGCTCTCCCAGTTCATGGATCAGAACAACCCGCTCTCCGAGATTACTCACAAGCGGCGTGTCTCTGCGCTCGGCCCGGGCGGTCTTGCCCGTGAACGCGCCGGTTTCGAGGTGCGGGACGTACACCCTACCCATTACGGCCGTGTCTGCCCCATCGAGACCCCTGAAGGGCCCAACATCGGCCTGATCAACTCGCTGGCGGTCTACTCCCGCACCAACCGTTTCGGCTTCCTTGAGACGCCTTACCGCAAGGTGACGGATGGCAAGGTAACGGATCAGATCGACTACCTCTCCGCAATCGAAGAGGGGCGTTTTGTCATCGCCCAGGCAAGTGCCACTACAGATACCGGTGGAAAGCTGACCGATGAGTTGATCTCCTCCAGGTTTCAGAATGAGTTCACCCTCTCCTCGCCGGAGAAGGTGGAATACATCGACGTTTCGCCGAAACAGATCGTTTCAGTGGCAGCCTCCATGATCCCTTTCCTGGAGCATGATGATGCCAATCGCGCCCTGATGGGTTCCAACATGCAGCGCCAGGCCGTGCCTACCCTGCGGGCCGAGAAGCCTCTGGTGGGTACAGGCATGGAGCGCACCGTGGCGGTGGACTCCGGTGTGACCGTGGTGGCCAAGCGTGGTGGTGAAATTGAATCCGTGGATGCGGCCCGTATCGTGGTACGGGTCAACGATGATGAGACGGAAGCGGGCGAGCCGGGTGTGGATATCTACAACCTGACCAAGTACACCCGTTCCAACCAGAATACCTGTATCAATCAGCGGCCGCTGGCAAATGTGGGTGACATTATCGCGCGCGGTGACGTGCTGGCAGACGGTCCCTCCACCGACATGGGTGAGCTGGCGCTGGGCCAGAACCTGCGCATCGCCTTCATGCCATGGAACGGATATAACTTTGAGGATTCCATCCTCATCTCCGAACGGGTTGTCGAGGAGGATCGTTTTACCTCCATTCACATCGAAGAGATGACCTGCATGGCCCGCGATACCAAGCTGGGCTCGGAAGAGATCACCGGGGATATCCCGAATGTTGGTGAGTCTGCGCTCTCCAAACTCGATGAGTCCGGTATTGTCTATATCGGTGCCGAGGTGAAAGAGGGCGACATCCTGGTGGGCAAGGTCACGCCAAAGGGCGAGACCCAGCTCACTCCGGAAGAGAAGTTGTTGCGCGCTATCTTTGGTGAGAAGGCTTCCGACGTAAAGGATACCTCTCTGCGCATTAAGTCAGGCGTTGTCGGAACGGTCATCGATGTCCAAGTCTTCACGCGCGACGGTGTTGATAAGGATGCCCGTGCGTTGCAGATCGAAGATGTCGAGATGGATCGTGTGCGTAAGGATTTGGACGACCAACTGCGCATAATGGAAGACGATACCTTCCAGCGTGTCGAGAAGATGCTGATCGGCAAGATTGCGGATGGTGGTCCAGGGGGCATCAAGGCCGGTGGCAAGATCACCAAGACCTACCTCACCGACCTGGAGCGTGACAAGTGGCTGGAGATCCGTCTGCGCAAAGAGGAGGCTGCCACTCAACTGGAAGCCATCGCAGCTCAGATCAAACTGCAACGCGAGGCGTTCCGCGAAAAATTCGAGGAGAAGAAGGGCAAGCTGACCTCAGGTGACGACCTCGCTCCCGGTGTGCTCAAAATGGTGAAGGTCTATGTGGCAGTGAAGCGCCGCGTTCAGCCGGGCGACAAGATGGCCGGCCGCCACGGTAACAAGGGTGTTATCTCCATGATCGTGCCGGTCGAGGATATGCCCTTTGACGAGCATGGCGAACCGGTGGATATCGTACTCAATCCGCTCGGCGTACCTTCACGTATGAATGTGGGACAGGTGCTGGAGACGCATCTGGGTTTTGCCGCCAAGGGTGTTGGGCGAAAAATTGGTGCGCTGTTACAGGCCAATTCGAAGGTTTCGGAACTGCGGGGCTTTCTCGATAAGGTCTATAACACAAGTGGCAAGCCGGAAGATATTGACTCCCTCAACGACGACGAGGTGATCGAGCTGTGCAGGAATCTGCGCGGTGGCGTGCCCATGGCGACCCCGGTCTTCGATGGTGCCGAGGAGTCCGAGATCAAGCGCATGCTGGAGCTGGGTGGACTCTCTGATACCGGTCAGTGCTCCCTCTTTGATGGACGCACCGGGGAGAATTTCGAGCGCCCTGTGACCGTGGGTTACATGTACATGCTGAAACTGAATCACCTGGTCGACGACAAGATGCATGCCCGCTCCACTGGCCCCTACAGCCTGGTTACCCAGCAGCCGTTGGGTGGTAAGGCGCAGTTCGGTGGTCAGCGCTTCGGTGAGATGGAGGTCTGGGCGCTGGAGGCCTATGGCGCAGCCTACACCCTGCAGGAGATGCTCACCGTCAAGTCGGACGACGTCAACGGACGTACCCGCATGTACAAAAACATCGTCGATGGCGACCATCGCATGGAGGCCGGTATGCCCGAGTCCTTCAACGTGTTGGTCAAGGAGATTCGCTCTCTTGCCATCAATATCGAATTGGAACAGGAATAAAGGGGAGACAGTACCTTGAAAGATCTTCTGAACATTCTGAAGCAGCAGGGACAGTCCGAGGAATTCGATGCGATTCGCATCGGTCTGGCATCCCCCGACATGATTCGCTCCTGGTCCTACGGCGAGGTAAAGAAGCCTGAGACCATCAACTACCGTACCTTCAAACCGGAACGGGATGGCCTCTTCTGCGCCAAGATTTTTGGCCCGACCAGTGACTACGAGTGTCTCTGCGGCAAATACAAACGCCTCAAACATCGTGGCGTGGTTTGCGAGAAGTGCGGCGTAGAAGTGACGCTGGCCAAGGTGCGCCGTGAGCGCATGGGCCACATTGAGCTGGCCAGCCCGGTAGCGCACATCTGGTTTCTGAAATCCCTGCCTTCCCGCATCGGCCTGTTGCTGGACATGACCCTGCGCTCCATTGAGCGGGTGCTCTATTTCGAGTCCTTCGTGGTGGTCGACCCCGGTATGACTCCCCTGGAGCGCAACCAGCTGCTCACCGATGAGCAGTACCTGGAGGCGATCGAGGAAAACGGTGACGAATTCGACGCCCGCATGGGAGCCGAAGCTGTCTACGAGCTGTTGAAAAGCATCGATATCCCGGAGGAGATCAAACGCCTGCGTGAAGATATCGAAGGCACAAACTCTGAAACCAAGATCAAGAAGTTCACCAAACGGCTGAAGCTGCTGGATTCCCTGAATAATTCCGGCAACCGTCCTGAGTGGATGGTGATGACCGTGCTGCCGGTATTGCCGCCGGAGCTGCGGCCCCTGGTGCCCCTGGATGGCGGTCGTTTCGCCACCTCCGATCTGAATGATCTCTACCGTCGGGTGATCAACCGTAATAATCGCCTCAAACGCCTGTTGGATCTCAACGCGCCGGATATCATCGTACGCAACGAGAAACGCATGTTGCAGGAGGCGGTGGATGCACTGCTGGACAATGGCCGGCGTGGGCGTGCCATTACCGGCACCAACCGCCGTCCGCTGAAGTCTCTGGCCGATATGATCAAAGGCAAGCAGGGCCGCTTCCGCCAGAATCTGTTGGGTAAGCGTGTCGACTACTCCGGTCGTTCCGTTATCGTTGTTGGCCCGACCCTGAAACTGCATCAGTGCGGTCTGCCGAAGAAGATGGCGCTGGAGCTGTTCAAGCCCTTCATCTTTTCCAAGCTGCAGTTGCGTGGTCTGGCAACGACCATCAAGGCGGCCAAGAAACTGGTGGAGCGTGGTACCAGTGAGGTTTGGGATATCCTCGAAGAGGTTATCCGCGAGCATCCCGTGATGCTCAACCGCGCGCCGACCCTGCATCGTCTCGGCATCCAGGCTTTTGAGCCTGTGTTGATCGAGGGTAAGGCGATCCAGCTCCATCCGTTGGTCTGTACCGCGTTCAACGCCGACTTCGATGGTGACCAGATGGCGGTGCATGTGCCGCTCTCCTTGGAAGCCCAGCTGGAAGCGCGCAGTTTGATGATGGCCACCAACAACATCCTCTCCCCGGCGAACGGTGATCCGATCATCGTGCCCTCCCAGGATGTGGTGTTGGGTCTCTACTTCATGACCCGTGACCGGATCAACGCCAAGGGTGAAGGCATGGCTTTCTCCGACGTGGCTGAGGCGAAACGTGCCCACGAGTCCGGATTCGCTGATCTGCAGGCAAAGGTTAAGGTTCGCATCCGAGAAGTCATCAAAGGTGACGATGGCTCAATGACTGAGCAGATGCGTGTGGTGGATACCACAATAGGCCGCACCATCGTCTATGAGATAGTGCCGGATGGTCTGCCCTTCTCGCTGGTGGACCAGGCGATGGGTAAAAGGGTGATCTCCAGCCTGATCAATGCCTGTTATCGCAGGCTTGGGTTGAAGGATACGGTGGTCTTTGCCGACCAGTTGATGTACATGGGTTTTCGTTATGCCACCCGTGCTGCGGTCTCTTTCTGCTCCAACGACATGGTCGTGCCGGAAGAGAAAGAGGAGATCCTTGCCCGGGCGGAATCTGAGGTCAAGGAGATCGAAAATCAGTATATCTCCGGTCTTGTCACCAATGGTGAACGTTACAACAAGGTGGTGGATATCTGGTCGCACACAAACGATCAGGTCGCCAAGGCGATGATGTCGAAGCTGGGCAAGGAGATCGTTATTGACCGCGACGGCAACGAGGTAGAACAGGACTCCTTCAATTCCGTCTATATGATGGCTGATTCCGGAGCGCGTGGCAGTGCTGCGCAGATTCGTCAGCTTGCCGGTATGCGTGGTCTGATGGCCAAGCCAGACGGCTCCATCATCGAAACGCCCATCACCGCAAACTTTCGCGAAGGTCTTGACGTACTGCAGTACTTCATCTCCACCCACGGTGCTCGCAAGGGTCTCGCGGATACGGCACTGAAGACTGCGAACTCCGGTTACCTGACTCGCCGCCTAGTTGATGTCGCCCAGGATATGGTGGTGCTGGAAGACGATTGCGGTACCGAAAACGGTCTGTTGATGCAGCCCATCATCGAGGGCGGTGATGTGGTTGAGCCGCTACGTGAACGTATCCTCGGTCGTGTGACGTCGCAGGATGTTCATAGGCCCGGCACCGATGAGGTGGTCTGTGATGCAGGTACCCTGCTGGATGAGGATTGGGTCGATCAGTTGGAATCCGCTGGTGTCGACCTGGTGCATGTCCGCTCCGCGATTACCTGCGATGCCAAACAGGGTGTCTGCAAACGGTGTTACGGACGCGACCTGGCGCGAGGTCATGAGGTGAATGAGGGTGAGGCTGTGGGTGTTATTGCTGCGCAGTCGATCGGTGAACCCGGCACTCAGCTCACCATGCGTACCTTCCATATCGGTGGTGCGGCCTCGCGTTCTGCAGCGGTGAACAGTATTCAGGTGAAGGCGGGCGGTATCGCTCATCTGCACAACATCAAGACCGTTAAACACAGCGCTGGTCATCTGGTGGCCACCTCCCGTTCCGGTGAGTTGACGGTAGTCGATGATGTGGGCCGTGAGCGTGAGCGCTACAAGGTTCCATACGGCGCCACCCTGCAGGTCGAAGACGGGGTCAAGGTTGAAGGTGGTCAGATTGTCGCCAACTGGGATCCCCATACTCACCCGGTTATTACCGAGGTGGAGGGTACCCTGGTATTCGTCGATTTCGTGGACGGCGTGACCGTGCAGAGCAAAGTGGACGAGGTGACCGGTCTCAGCTCGCTGGAGATTATCGATCCCAAGCAGCGTCCCGCTGCCGGTAAGGATATTCGTCCAATGGTGAAACTGGTGGATGCGGACGGCGGGGATCTGAACATCGCCGGTACCGACATTCCCGCTCACTACTTCCTGCCGGCGTTGGCGGTGGTCAACGTGGCGGATGGCGCTACTGTTGGCGTTGGTGACGTGGTGGCTCGTATCCCGCAGGAGTCTTCGAAGACTCGTGATATCACGGGTGGTCTGCCCCGCGTGGCTGACCTTTTCGAGGCGCGCAAGCCGAAAGATCCGGCGATTCTGGCCGAAGCGACCGGAACGGTCAGTTTTGGCAAAGACACCAAAGGCAAGCAGCGCCTGGTGATCACCGACTCTGAAGGTGAACACCATGAGGAACTGATACCCAAGTGGCGTCACGTCAATGTATTCGAGGGCGAGCACGTCGAACGGGGTGAAATGATCTCCGATGGTGAGCTCAATTCCCACGACATCCTCAGGCTGATTGGTGTGACTGAGCTGGCAGAGTACCTGGTGAAGGAGATTCAGGATGTTTATCGTCTCCAGGGCGTGAAGATCAACGACAAGCACATCGAGGTGATCATCCGCCAGATGCTGCGTAAGGTTGAAGTCACCAATGCCGGGGACGGCAGTTTCCTTCGTGGTGAGCAGGCCGAAAAGGCGACGCTTCTCGAAGAGAATGAACGTCTGCGGGCCGAGGGCAAGCATCCGGCGCTCTATGTGCCACTGTTGTTGGGTATTACCAAAGCATCTCTGGCTACCGAGTCATTCATCTCTGCGGCCTCTTTCCAGGAGACCACGAGGGTGCTGACGGAAGCGGCGGTTCGAGGACTCTCCGACTCTCTGAACGGACTCAAAGAGAACGTGATCGTCGGTCGCTTGATTCCGGCAGGAACCGGTCTCTCCTACCACAATGAACGTCGCCGCAAGCGTCAGGAAGAGCTGGCGGAGGTAGATGGCAAAGTGGAGCTGGTGGCGGAAAATGTCGAACAGGCCTTCAAGGAAGCCTTGAACGCGCCAGAGGGGGAATAATCCCTCAAGCATTAAGGTGTTGAGATCGGCAGATACCCGGGCGGTTACAGAGTGCATGGGTATTTGCCGGTTTTTATAAAGCTTTTCTTGACATCCTTATGTAGCGGGCATAAACTGCGCGCTCTCTGACACACCGGCACTCAGTTGGTCTGTCACTATCTGTTGCTCCGTACGGTCCATTACTGGGCAGGTGGAGCAAATGTATTGCCAGAGAAGTCGACGCTTATCGGCGCAAGCTTTTGTCTTGCGGCATCCGATTGGGCTTCGACTGCTCTAAATTTTTATACGTTAGACAAACATCGCGTCTCTGGAGACGGAATAGATGGCAACGATTAACCAGCTGGTGCGTAAGCCCAGGAAGCGTAAACCTCAAAAGAGCAATGTGCCGGCGCTCGACGCCTGCCCGCAGAGACGAGGCGTATGTACCCGTGTGTACACGACTACGCCGAAAAAGCCGAACTCAGCACTGCGAAAGGTTGCCCGTGTCAGGCTGACAAACGGTTTTGAGGTTACCACTTATATTGGTGGTGAGGGCCATAACCTCCAGGAGCACTCGGTAATTCTGATTCGCGGTGGTCGCGTAAAGGATCTTCCCGGTGTTCGTTACCACGTAGTGCGCGGCAGTCTGGATACCTCAGGTGTTGAGAGTCGCCGTCAAGGTCGTTCCAAGTATGGCGCCAAGCGGCCCAAAAGCTAACAGCGCACAGGATTGAGATAGAGCTATGCCTAGAAGACGAGTAGCATCCCGCCGGGAAACCCTGCCGGATCCCAAGTTTGGAAGTGAACTGCTTGCCAAGTTCATCAATATGGTGATGGTTGACGGCAAGAAGTCCGTGGCCGAAAAGATCCTTTACGTTGCTTTGGACCAGATGTCGCAGAAGCGTAGTGGTGAGCCGTTGGATATGCTTGAAACCGCACTGGATAATGTTCGGCCGGTTGTTGAGGTTAAGTCCCGTCGAGTGGGTGGTGCGACCTATCAGGTGCCGGTTGAAGTGCGTCCGGTTCGTCGTAACTCCCTGGCGATGCGCTGGTTGATCGAGGCGGCACGCAAGCGGAGTGAGAAGTCGATGGCGCAGCGCCTGGCAGGTGAGCTTCTGGACGCGTCTGAGAATAAAGGGTCGGCTGTGAAGAAGCGCGATGATACTCATCGCATGGCTGAGGCGAACAAGGCTTTCTCCCACTACCGTTGGTAGATGGCAGGTTATTCGGCTCTTTAGAAGCAGCTCTTTAAAATGGCACGCAAGACACCAATCGAGCGCTACCGGAATATCGGTATCATGGCGCACATTGATGCCGGTAAGACGACAACCACCGAGCGCGTGCTCTATTACACAGGTGTTTCTCACAAGATCGGAGAGGTTCATGATGGTGCTGCCACTATGGACTGGATGGAGCAGGAGCAGGAGCGTGGAATAACCATCACGTCCGCGGCGACTACATGCTTCTGGAGCGGAATGGCGAAGCAGTTTGCTGAACACCGCTTGAATATTATTGATACACCTGGGCATGTTGATTTCACGATTGAAGTCGAACGTTCCCTGCGAGTGCTGGATGGTGCGGTGTTCGTGCTTTGCGCGGTTGGTGGTGTGGAGCCGCAGTCTGAGACTGTTTGGCGTCAGGCCAACAAGTACCACGTCCCGCGGATGGCTTTCGTCAATAAGATGGATCGCATGGGGGCGGACTTTTTTCGGGTAGTCGAACAGTTGCAGGAGCGCTTGGGCGCAAATGCTGTGCCGATCCAGGTGCCGGTAGGCGCCGAAGAGGGTTTTCAGGGAATTGTTGACCTCGTCAAGATGAAGTCAGTGGTTTGGTCGGAAGAAAACATGGGTGTTGATTTCATCTATGAGGATATCCCGGCCGATCTCGTCGGTACCTGCAACGAATGGCGCGAGCGCATGGTTGAGGCCGCTGCCGAGGGCGGTGACGAGATAATGGAGAAGTATCTCGAAGAGGGTGACCTCTCCGAGGAAGATATACTGGAAGGGCTGCGAGTACGTACGCTGAGCCTTGAGATTGTTCCAGTGACCTGCGGGTCGGCCTTTAAGAATAAAGGTGTGCAGGCGGTACTGGACAAGGTTATTGAGTTGATGCCATCGCCTGTCGATGTGCCGGCTATCACCGGTGTTTTGGACGACGCGGATGGTACCGAGGCTGAACGTAAGGCGTCTGATGATGCGCCGTTTGCAGCGTTGGCATTCAAGATTGCCACCGACCCTTTTGTGGGTACGTTGACATTCTTCAGGGCCTACTCGGGTGTTTTGAAGTCCGGCGATACGGTCTTTAATCCGGTAAAGGGCAAGAAGGAGCGAATCGGCCGCATCTTGCAGATGCATGCCAACTCCAGGGAGGAGATCAAGGAGGTGTGTGCAGGCGATATCGCAGCGGCGGTCGGTCTCAAGCAAGTCACGACGGGTGAGACGCTTTGCGCACTGGATCAGCCGATTACGCTGGAGCGCATGGAGTTCCCGGAGCCGGTTATAGCGGTTGCGGTTGAGCCGAGGACAAAGGCCGATCAGGAAAAGATGGGTGTTGCTCTCTCCAAGTTGGCGAAGGAGGATCCCTCGTTTCGCGTAACGACGGACGAAGAGTCGGGGCAGACGATCATCGCCGGAATGGGCGAACTGCATCTGGATATCATCGTTGACCGGATGAAACGGGAGTTTCATGTCGAAGCGAATGTAGGGGCGCCGCAGGTGGCCTACCGCGAGACCATCCGGGTTAAGGTCGAGCAGGAAGGAAAGTTTGTGCGTCAATCAGGTGGTCGCGGACAGTATGGTCACGTCTACTTGCGCATCGAGCCACAGGAGTCCGGTGCGGGTTACGAGTTTGTTAATGAGATTGTGGGCGGCGCAGTGCCGCGTGAGTACATCCCCGCAGTGGACAAAGGTGTTCAGGAAGCGATGCAGGGTGGTGTAATTGCCGGTTACCCCATGGTGGATGTGAAGGTCACTCTGTATGACGGTTCATATCATGATGTCGACTCGAATGAGATGGCATTTAAGGTCGCAGGGTCCATGTGTTTCAAAGAGGGCGCCTCGAAGGCCAGGCCGGTTCTGCTGGAACCGAAAATGAAGGTCGAGGTGGTTACGCCCGAAGAGTACATGGGTGATGTTATGGGTGATCTGAACAGTCGCCGTGGCATCGTGCAGGGGATGGATGATTCACCTGCAGGTAGACAGATTAAGGCTGAGGTGCCGCTATCCGAGATGTTCGGTTATGCAACAGACCTGCGTTCGGCGACGCAGGGTCGTGCCACCTACAGCATGGAATTCGCCAAGTATTCGGAAGTGCCGGCAAGTATTGTCGACGCTATCAACAAGAAACAGTAATCGGGTATAGGGGTAGCTACTGTGTCCAAGGAAAAATTCGAACGCACAAAACCGCACGTCAATGTGGGGACCATTGGTCACGTTGATCACGGCAAGACCACTTTGACGGCAGCGATCACGCTGGTGCAGGCCAAGAAGTT
>JAESPE010000092.1 GCA_016756835.1 gamma proteobacterium endosymbiont of Lamellibrachia anaximandri
CGGATTTCGGACCTACCATGCTGCTGAAATTGCTTTATATCACGCGCTTGGGGCGTTACCCGTACCGGAAACTACCCACGAATTTTTCTGAGGAGGCTCTTTTATTTTCCTTCCAAAACGTTCAAACCAATCTCTTTCAGAGGCTGCATAACTTAGCCCGGGTTTCTGCACCTGTAAGAGCATTGCATTGAAGGGAGCAAAATTCCGTAGCCTGACCACAAAATCAAGCAATTCCATGAAATCCTGGCTTTTTGAGTACAGCCGGGAGTCCACAAACAACTGATCCAATAATGAGCGAGCGTCTTCGTCCTCAAACATATCTGCCTGCGCAGATAGAAAATCACCTGTATCTTCACTCATATAAACCTTCTTGTTCAGCATCAGATGGATCATAGATGCTTTTGGGAACTGTAATTGGTAACAGCTTCCAGTCTTTTTCTCAGGAACAGACCAACAATACCTACTGAACCAACGCCATCAACTTCCCATAACTATCAACCACATCATATTTCACCTGATCAGAGGTGATTTTGGAAAAGAATTTCCTCGCACACTCAATCTTGCACTTTTCAATATCGCGCAGTTCCAGTGAGGACATAGAGCCTTTGGTCTCTGCGATAAAGTAGACGTGCTTGACCTTGCCCGCCTCAAAGGCAACAGCCCAATCAGGGTTGTAGTCGCCTACGGGAGTAGGGATAAAGAAACTACGCGGCAGTTTAGCGTAGACCACCACCTCTGAACTGATGTCCAGCTCTTCGACAAATTGGCGCTCTATATTTGAGTCAGTAAACACATAGTCATAGATATGCCGTTTGGCCTGGAATGCCTTGCTGAGATCATCTTTCGGCTTCTCCTGGGTGAAGATATCTACATCATGCTGGCCGTTCATCGGATTGTAGCTGAGGTGCTGAACGATGACAGTGGCCTTCTGTTCGTTGATCAACCGGGCCGCCTTGAGCATGAAGTCCTCTGGGTTGATCTGGTATTGGCTGAAGGTCTTTGGGCGAATTTTCTGAAGAACCGTTGCGATGGTATTTCGGGTCAGTTGGGTATCTTCTACCAACTTGCCAATCAGATCATATTTAACTGCCGCATGGATGGATGCCTTATGGGTCTCTGTCTGGCTCTCTTTTACCTGGAACGCCTGCCCCTGCTTCAAGGCATCATGGGTCGCCGTCTCCGTTTGCATTCCTCTGACGATGGTGTATTGCAGCGGACTAACCTTCAGTTCGTGATCCAGCGTTGCCACACATTTTTGAATAAGCTCATCGGTATCAAAATCGACGGCATAGACGGCCTTTCTATTGACCCGACTCCACAGCGCCTGGAACTCCTTTTTATGGAAGTTACTATTGAGTGGATTCGGTTTGGCCTTGCGCGCATCTCCAATGGTGGGTAGCTGAGCATCACTGAAGATGCTGTCGATTAACTGAAATACCTGCTTGGCGTGTGGTTGCAACTCGCCAGGCAGCGCCGCCCGCTGCTCCTCTCTCTTTGCATCATGATAGGTCTGGGTGATCCGGTCGTCATCATCTGTATAGTCATGCTTCAACAGATAGCGGTAGATCTGCTTGGCCATCTGCGGTGTCACCACGACATCACCACCGATCGCCTGAAGCACCTTGCCAGCAAAGAACGATTCGTCGGCCACCTTTGGTCTTGCAGACAGGGTGGCGCTGATGTCTTTTTGTAACGCGGATACGAAATCCTTGTAACTTTCGCTGGCCACCACGGTAAGCACATTGACCTGATGAACGGTCGCTGGCTGATCTGACCGTTCACCCAGCTGGTTCACGCAAAGCCTCAACCCCCGCCCCACCTCCTGACGGCGGGAGATTGTGTTGTCGCTGTGTTTCAGGGTACAGATGACGAATACATTGGGGTTGTCCCAGCCTTCACGCAGCGCGGAGTGTGAGAAGATAAAGCGAACCGGCTCATTGAATGACAGTAACCGTTCCTTATCTTTAAGGATCAGGTCATAGGCATCCACATCGTCGGTTTCGGTCGACCGGGCCTTGGTCTTTGGGTCAACCAGGCGCTTGGTCTTCTTGTCGATCGAGAAGTAGCCATCGTGGGTTCTGTTGGTCTCGATCTGCTTGAGGTACCGATTGTAGGGCGAATCCTCCAGGGTCAGGGCCTCATTGAGCAGCAGGTTGTACTCCTCCTCGAACATCTGGGCATATTCACCACCTGTCTCACCCGTATCGTCATAGCAGCGATATTTGGCCACCTCATCGATAAAGAAGAGTGACAGCACTTTGATGCCCTGATCAAACAGTTGCCGTTCCTTGTCGAGATGCGCCTTGATGGTTTCGCGGATCTGAATCCGACGCTGGGTTGTCTCGTTGACATCGCCAGTCGCGTCACCCGATTGCAGCTCCACTCCGTTGCTGAAGCTCAGGGTATCCTTCACGGCATCGATGTCTGCCACCACAAAGCCTTTGTACTGTTCGAGCCCATCTGACAGTTCATGGAGATTGTCATTGCGGCCCAGCTTGCGGGTTATCCGCTTGATACCGTTTTTCTGTCGAACCTCAAACTCCACCCGCGCCACGGGTGGCTTGCTGGCAGAAATCTCGATCGATTCCAGATAGAGATAGCTGTTGGTGGCGGTGAGTCCTTTGACATTGATACCGCGCACTTCGATCTTCTTCACCAGCTTCTGGTTGTAGGCATCCAGGGCATCAAGGCGATGTATCCGATTGTGTTCGGTCTTGTGGGTGGCGGAGTAGCGCAGGATCATCAGCGGATTGAATTCAGCCAGTGATGCCACCGTCTTCTTGCCTTCCATTTTCTGGGGTTCATCCAGAATCAGGATAGGACGGTTTTTCTGGATCACATCAATGGGACGGCGTGACTGAAAATCATCCAGCTCCTCATAGATGCGCCGCTGGTCCTTGCCCCGTGCTGCAAAGGCCTGCACGTTAATGACCATCACATTGATGCCGGAATCGGACGAAAAGCTCTCTACATCGTGCAGCTGTTTGGAGTTGTAGATAAAAAACCGCGCCCGCTTGCCATACTCTTCCAGAAAGTGCTCGGCGGTAATCTCCAGGGATTTATAGACCCCCTCACGAATGGCGATGCTGGGAACCACGACGATGAATTTGCTCCAGCCGTAACGCTCGTGCAATTCGAACATGGTCTTGATGTAGTGTAACCGATGCGGTTCGCAAAGCTCACCACATCCTACGTTAGTTGCTCTTTTTATCCTCGGATGCATCGGATTTTCGTGGAACGTTGTCCTCTCCTGGTTCATCCACATCCGTCTGTGTAACTGGAGATTCCATGCGAACTCCTTCTGACCCAAGCTGCCGCGCCGCCTCTTCAAGCTGTTTCACATACTCGCTCTCGCCAAGGGATTCCTTGTACTCCCGCCGTTGCACCTCAAATCTGTCGAACTCGAATTTGGCGTGGTTATCAGCCACCTTTTTACTGACCCTGCCCGCATTAGGGAGTACCTTGCGTTCATTGAAATGCAGAAACGCATCGAGTTTCCCTTCCCAATCCTTCATAAACACCTGTTTACGCCGTTTCGCCTGATCCTCGGCGAAATCCAACCACATGACCACAATGCGGTTCAGTTCCTCGATTTCCGTTTCATTCAAGTAGTTCTTGGCAATGGTGACATCGCTCTTGTGTACCTCACCCGTCTTCCAGGTCGCCAGGCCCATATTGGGTCGCTGGTGATCGGCCCGGGTGTGAATCAGTTCAGCGGCGGTCTTGCCCGTGGCGGCGAAGTGTAATTTGTTTTGGATCGTGCTGAAAAACCGGCTGGTTTCGCTCCAGCCCGGTTGGTAATCCGCCGCCAGGGTGAAAATCTCCCGCACCCGCAGATACATCCGCCGCTCACTGGCGCGAATATCGCGGATGCGCGCCAGCATCTCATCGAAATAGTCAGGTACGCCGGAATCCTTGACGGTTGGGTTCTTCAACCGCTCATCATCCATGGCGAAACCCTTGACCAGGTACTCCTTGAGCAGCTGTGTGGCCCAGATGCGGAAGCGGGTGGCGATCAGGCTTTTCACCCGGTAACCCACGGAAATAATCATATCCAGGTTGTAATATTCCAACTTCCGCCGTACATCCCGACTTCCCTCACGGCGAACTGTTAAGAATTTCTTAACAGTTGCCTCCTGCTGCAATTCGTCCTCCTCGTAGATGTTACGAATATGCATACTGACATTGGGCACTGTCGTCTGAAACAACTCGGCGATCTGTTGCTGAGTCAGCCAAACGGTTTCATCCTGCAACCGCACATCCAGCCGGATTTTTCCATTATCGGTTCGGTAAACCAGGAGCTCGCCTCTCGACGACTCCTTGCCATCTAATTCATCATTCATATGGTCTTCACATCCATGTGTGTTGAGAGGAAAGTAGGATGTGGTGAGCCTGCGAACCGCATCATTCGCGGGTGGGTTGATTGATGCGGTTCGCGGAGCTCACCACATCCTACGATGGGTTTGGATGCCTGTTTCATGCCGTGCCCTTAGATCACTTTGATGTCGGTACGGGGGGAGAGATGTTTGAAGATCTGTTCGACATTGATCTTTACGCTGTCGTTGGCGAAGCCGGAGTCGCGGAACACGGCGCGTAGCGGTTGGCGGGTGGCCAGCTCTTTGACGAAGGCTTCGTCGATGCCTTCATCGAAGCAGGCGGCCAGGGCGTTTTCATCGACATGGAAGACGCTCTTTCCGGCGATGCTCTCCCGGGCGATGGGCAGGGTGAGGTCAACGCCCCAATCAAGCATGACCTGGAACAGCAGGTCTTCCGGGGTGCGGTCCGGGCGGATATTGTCGGCTTGGTGGAACAGGTCGTCCTGGTTGATGGCGTCGGGGGTGTAGTAGACGTTGTTCATGTTGGAGGTGTCTATTTTTAGGACGCGGAAGCCTATATCTTTATTCCAGCCATCATGACATTCTCCTTCTATAATCTTCTTACCGGTGCGACGGATACGCTCTTTGCTAATTTCTGCGATGGTGGTGTATCCCGCACGAATGGCCTCACTGCCCTCAATGCACGGCTCGTCGATTTGAGCGAGTAGTACTCGACGGAAACCATTATCTTTCGCATTGAGTTGAAAGATTGCCTCAGCTAATGGGGCAGATCCTGCAAAGAAGTCAAATGCCAAGTCACCCCTATCCATAGATATCTGAGCTATACGCTCTAGGAGACCTACTGGCTTTGGAGTATCGAATACTGTCACGGAGGAGAACAGCTCGTTAAGTTTCCTCTTGGCACTATCTGTTGTTCCAACTTCATCAGCCCTCCATAAGGTATGAGGCGTTAAGCCGGAATCTCCTTCGTTTATGAAAACTTTTCGTCTAGGAACATTTTTCCCTTCCGAACCGAACCAAATACGATTGTCTGCAATTAGCTCCTTTAGTTTTTTCTCAGTAACTCGCCAGCAATTCCCTGATGCCGGATCTACTTTTCGGCCTGATGGTGTCGTAATTGTGTAGAACTGTGCTGGCGTACCGTGACCGGCTTGAGCGGTGAGCGCAACAGACTGCCAATCGCCTCGGGGATCACCATCTGAGTTTGAGTATCTTCTCCTCGCTTTATCGGTGAGGGGCAATAGATTGCGCGATGCTTGAAACATCACCTGTTCACGTGTGTAGCACAAAATATAGTCGTGGTTGAAAGAAAACACTCTTCGGTTTTCACGTGTCTTTCGTTTTTCCCAAATAAAACTCCCCACGAAATTTTCTTCACCAAATACTTGATTGCATAACTGCTTAAGATTTGCGTACTCACCATCATCAATTGATATCCAGATTGAACCATCGTCCGTCAATAAATTACGGGCCAATTTTAGGCGAGGATAGATCATCGAGAGCCATTCAGAATGAAATCTTCCATTGGTCTCTGTGTTTGCTACAAGACGATTACCTTCATCGTCTTTCTGGTTTGATCGCCTCAAGAATTCGTTGGTATTTTCCGAGAAATCGTCTTCATAGATGAAATCACTCCCCGTGTTATACGGCGGATCGATATAAATCATCTTCACCTTGTTCAGATAAGTCTCCTGCAACAACTTCAACGCATCCAGGTTGTCCCCCTCGATAAACAGGTTCCGGGTGGTATCGAAATCCACACTCTCTTCCCGGCAGGGGCGCAACGTCTTGGCGATGGGGGCATTGGCGGTAAGCAGGGCCTCGCGCTTGCCCGGCCAGTTGAGCTGGTAACGCTCCTGGGGGCCTTCCACGATTGAAGCGGATAACTCCTGCCGCAGTTGATCGAAGTCGATCGCCTGCTTCAGCTCACCTTTTTCGTTGCGGGTTTCGGTGACACAGTTGGGAAACAGCTCCGCAAGCTTGTCGATATTCTGTGCGGTGAGGTCGGGGCTGTGCAGTTTCAGTTTATCCATGGCTTTCTCAAATAGCGTTTGTTTGTTGATGCGGTTCGCGGAGCTCACCACATCCTACGATAATCACTACGGACGTAGGATGCCGGTGAGCCTGCGAACCGCATCATTCAGGTTCACCCACGCTCCAATCGTCATGGGGTTCATCCGCCCAATCTTTCGGCAATATCCCATGCCTCACATGACGATGAAAGCTGGAATAGGGCCAATCTTTAACCTGTTTTGCCCAACCATGTTTGACCGGATTCCAATGGATATAATCCACATGACGCTGGTAGTCCTGATCATCCCGGATCAGGTGTTCCCAATAGCGACGTTGCCAAATGCCTCGCTCGCCTCGTTTTATCCGGCTCTCGGAAAGGCTTTCACCAAGTGGAACTCCCCGGGAGAAACCGGCCTTGATCAGGGACCACCGGGTTTTATAGTCTGCATCACCCGTTGGCAAGGTCCAAATGCAGTGCAGGTGTTCTGGTAATACCACCATTGCATCAATATCGAAGGGGCGATTCTCTTTCACTTCTCTCATTACCTTTCGCAACAGATCAATTTGCTCGATCAATAGCTGATTGTTGTGCCTTTTAGCGCAGTTCACGGTGAAGAAGTAGGTTGCTCCTTCCAATTTTGAACGTCGGTAATTGGTCATGTTTGTTTATTGCTGGATGGCGATGCGGTTCGCAAGCTCACCAGCATCCTACATTTGGTTTTCCCGTAGGATGTGGTGAGCTTGCGAACCGCATCACGTGAATCATCCAGCCTTCACCTTCATTAAGGTATTTAACATTTTCTCAATTTCACGGAGTTGGGCGTTGATCTCTACCTTGCGGTTGAACTGTTTCTCTCGGTGCAAGCGGCTTTCCAGCTTGTTGCATTCTTTCTCTTTACGCTGAATATCGGCGTAGCGGTTTATCTGATCCTTCAGGGTCTCTCCCTCCCGCTTGGGTATCGGTAACAGGGCACGCAGTAGCTGATCATAGAGCCGTGCTAGATCCAGGGCCACGGGTAGTGGATCACGCACCGTGTCAGCAGGCAACCAGGGTGAGCTGAGGTAGCCATCAACCACCCATTTTGCGCCATCCGCCTCACTTGGCCGCTTGTAGGCGGCGGTGAGTCTCACCTGTTCCTGATAGCGCAGCTCAAAGAGTATCGGGAAGGGTATCGCCTGGTCGATAGAGCGCAATACCTCCTCTTTCAGCTCTGGGGTTTTCAGCTGGATCTCGAAGATCTCTATCTCCGGCACAGCGTGGCAAGGCGGCAGGTTGATGGTCTCGGGGGCCAGTTTGTACAGCCAGACGATTTTATCAATTTGGGTGATAAAACGCTGCTTTACTGCACTACTGGGTTTGGCGTGCTGGTAGATCTTGGTTTTCGGCACCACCCGACCGAATGCCGCCTGTTTGGGATATTGGTAGAGCGGGCCACTCATGGGTTGGCCTGGATTACGATAAAGGCGATCAGCTCAAAATCATCCAGCCCCTGGATGGTGTGGGTCAGCGCCGTGGTGCCGCCACCGCTGAAGAGGCTCTCCAGGTCTCCCTCCTCCTTGCGTTCGATCATCGAGTGGATTGCCTGATCGAGCAGATCGGAGCAGGCCTGCATCTCCCGGCCATCGTGGGTGGCCTGGTTGAATCGCTGATAGCACCCTTGAATCGGTAGAGCCTTGCCTTTACAGGCGGTACGCGCCAGATCGAGCAGCCGCTTGACCTCGGTATGGTCGCTGATTACCCGGCCATCATTACCTATGTAGATGAGATAGAAGGGGTGCAGGCGATTCTGCTGGTTGATGTTGACGCCCTGGTTGCGGTTGCGCAGGGTGAAGATTACACCGGGCAGCAAGCCTCGCTGAGCATCCTCCTGCACTACCGCATGCATACCATTGGGAATGTTAGAGAGATCGCCATTGGCTTTGACGTAGTTGAGCAGGTCCATGCGGAAGTCGTTGAGGCCGAGATCGGTGATGGCGACGCCGGTCTTCAGCTCCTCCATGTCGATCACCTCATCCTGTAGCCGTCGCAGCTGCTCTTTGCGGTAGGAGACATCATTGGCCTCTGCACTGAGGACATTGTCATCCCCGGTGGCTGTCACATCAGCAATCACCATGCGGTTTTCGACCCGCTCTTTGAGGTTGATGTACTCATCCAGGGAGATGTCTGGCCAGTAGTTGACCAGCTGGATGCTCGCATTGGGGGAGCCGATTCGGTCGATACGGCCGAATCGCTGGATGATCCTGACCGGGTTCCAGTGGATGTCGTAGTTTATGACGGTGTCACAATCCTGCAGGTTCTGTCCTTCGGAAATACAGTCGGTGCCAATGAGTATCTCGATTTCGGTTGGCTCATTGGGCAGCACCAGCGCCTTCTCCTTGGAACGCGGCGAGAAGAGAGTCAGCAGCTCCTGGAAGTCATAACCCCGGCCCAGGGTCGATTTCGGGCTGCTGGAGCCGGTGACCTTGGCGGTATTGATCCGGCGTCTATCAAGAAAGTCCTGAGCCAGGTTGTCGTAAAGGTAGTCGGCGGTATCAGCAAAGGCAGTGAATATCAGCACCTTACGATTACCCGGATTGATCGGCGAAGCGAGTTTGCTGTCGATCTGGGTCTTCAGGTGTTGCAGCTTGGCATCATCCTCCGGACTGATCTTGTCCATCTCGGTCAACAGCTGGTCAATGATGACGAGATCAGCTTCCAGATCCTGTTGCCAGGAAGGCAGATCCATATCGGAGAGACTGATCTTGATCTTGCCTCCGATAGTGGCTTCTTCCAGATCAGGGAGGTCGTCGTCATCCGGCTCCAGGTCGGAGAAAGCAGTGGCGATGTCGGTGAAACTGGCGCCGACACCTGTCGTCTGGAATAGTTCTATCTTGTCGAGGGTGTTCCGATGGTTGTTTCTGAGTTTTTCCAAGGTGATGCGGAATGCCTGAACAGAGCTTTCCAGGCGCTTGAGCAGATTGGTTGTCATCAATGCCTGGAGGCTTTTCTCACGGTCGGCTTGTCTGAGCTTACCTTTACCACCTCCAACTTCCGTGTCGTAGAGAGCTTCATACTTGGCGAGGCGACTGGAATGT
Organism: gamma proteobacterium endosymbiont of Lamellibrachia anaximandri; assembly: GCA_016756835.1. GTDB lineage: Bacteria > Pseudomonadota > Gammaproteobacteria > Chromatiales > Chromatiaceae > QGON01. The sequence goes on from JAESPE010000092.1 coordinate 9,426, forward strand.
ATGTAGGTTACTGGAGCGTAAACCGCGAGCTTCAGAGAGGATAGATGGCCAAATATCTCATTAAAGCCGATGACATCGTGACGCTGGGTCAGCGCACAATGAAATGCCAGGGGCTTGCGGCGTTCGGGAAAGGTGCCAATGTCCGCTGTGTCATAAAAGGTTTCTATATGTTTGCGTGAGCGGGCGATGGTGACACTGTCAAGCAGCTCAAAGAAGTCAAAATCCAGCGTATTTAGGATGGCGCTGGCGGTCCGCTCCTCCGGTGGCAGATCCGACCAGGCATTGAAAGCCTTCTGTGCGCGACGGAAGATCTCGTCAATGTCCTTCTCTGTACGTAGCTTCTGGCCAAGGGTATCAGATTCCCCCTCATAGGCCAGCGCCAACTGGTTGCGCAGATCACTGAATCGATTATTGACCGGTGTTGCCGATAGCATCAGCACCTTGGTCTTCACACCCTCTTTGATGACCGCATTCATCAGCCGCTGGTATCGGGTCTCTTTGTCTTTGTAGACATCGTTATTGCGGAAGTTGTGGGATTCATCGATCACCACCAGGTCGTAGTTACCCCAGTTGATGCGATTCAGCGGTGTGCCGAACGAGTCGCCGCTGGTGCGCAGTAGATCCGTGTGGCAGAGCACATCGTAGTTGAGTCGATCCTTGGCGAGGATATTGGTCTTCAGGTTGCGGTTGAAGTTGAGCCAGTTGTCCGCCAGTTTCTTGGGGCAGAGCACCAACACTGAGCGGTTACGCAACTCGTAGTATTTGATCACCGCCAGGGCGGTGAAGGTCTTGCCCAGGCCAACGCTGTCGGCCAGGATGCAGCCGTTATAGGTCTCAAGTTTGTTGATGATGCCGGTGGCTGCATCACGCTGGAAGTTAAACGCCTTTTTCCAGATCAGGCTATCCTGATAGCCGGTCAGATCATTGGGCAAGACATCTTCGCTGATATCCTCCAGAAATTCGTTGAAGATGTTATAGAGCATCATGAAATAGATACGCTCGGGGGAATTCTCCTTATAGACCGAGTCGATATGCTCACAAAGTCGTTCTGTTACATCTTCCAACTGTTCACTGTCGTTCCAGATCTGGTCAAACAGTGTGAGGTAGGTACTGGTGAGGGCAGGTTCATCCATCTTGTTGACGAAGTTGGATACCGCATCTCCCTGCTGGTAGCCAAGATCGACAGCAGTAAAACCGTGCAGTGGCAGGTAAACGGCAGCTGAATCTGCCTCTTTGACACCGGCGAACTGCTGCATTGGTGCCTTACCACTGTTGGAGCGGAAACGCGCCTTGCGTCGTATCCAATCAGCACACTCTCTGGCAATCGCCCGTTGGGTCAGCTTGTTCTTGAGCTGGACTTCAAATTCACTGCCGTAGAAGCTGCGTTCACGTTCTGATTTTGGGATGTGGAATTCGCGGCGTTCCTTTCTGATCCTGTCGCTGACCTCATTGGGAACGAAGGTTGGAGCCGTGAAGATGAACTCCAGGGAGTCGACGCGCTCCAGCTCATCTTTCAGGGCTTCATAGGCATAGATGGAAAAGCAGGAAGCGGCGATCTTCAGCTTTGACCCGGTGGTGATGGTCTGCCTGAGGCTGTCACCGAGAAGATTATTAATATTATCAATCAGTTCCATGTTCGCAGCCCAACAAAATGGACCCTATATCCTAATTACCTCCAATAATACCCAAATGTACTGTAAAGACCCATATAATCCAAAGGAATGTAGAAAAATGCAGACTTGGAGTGAAACATGGCTCAGTTCATCGCGTATCCAAAGGCACTCTCCTACTTAGCTGACCGGATTGGTGCGACGCAAGAAGAGATAGCCGCCTGGATATTTCTCGGGCCTGAGAGCGGTGGTCTCACGGCATATTTGAATGCCAATGAGCTGAAACCACCACCAAGATTTCACTACAGCCACGGGAACGAAGGTGATTTTGACTATCTATCACCCTTGATGGCCTGCTGGTTCTTGGAAAAGGACATTGCCAACTTCCAACCTGAAGACCGCTACATTACCGGCAAAGCGCTCATTGAGCGCTGGAGCAAACAGCCAGGAATTCAACCTCAAGCCTTCATCGGTGCAAAGATTGCCGAATCACGTCTGATTGACATGCATCCAATATTTGGCTGTACACGATTTAGTGGTAGCGGTGACAACTCATTTCCACTGATTGAAAGCGGACTTTTCACAGTATCGAGCGTGGAGGCAATTGAAGCAGAAGATTTTGGTGGAATGGCAAGTAAACAGGGCGAAACACATCCAATGATTACTAGAGAATACCCACCCAGTATGCTTATCAATTTTGATGAGTTTCTGTTTTATCTCACGATCGACTCTTTCTATGGGATGAAATCAACGAATAGCAAACAGATTATCGAAGGCGTTTATGCAAGCAAGAAGGGCAATGCCCTGTACGAGCAATTTAGGAACAGGTTTTCTCGACAACCTTTCAAAGGAGATAAGCAGCGAGAACTACTCTACCTGTGGTGTGGATTCATGGGCTTGCCAATTTACCAAAACGGATCTGCTACAAGCTGGCGACATGGCGACTTCACAACGCATTGGCTTGAAGAAATCCAATTGGAATTGAATGAAATACAAGATTTTCTATTGACCCACTCTATGCCGCTACCGATCAAACTATTCAGCAATAACCACAACTCAATTGGAATTACGCCTACAGAACAAACAATTCCAGAGAAAACGAATCATCCACTAGCAATATTCAGAACCATGAAGGACCTACGGTTTGAAGAAATTACGATTCGCATTGACCCAGAAAATTTTGCTCTCAGAATTTCAGCTCGAGGAAAAAATGCTTCCGTGCCATTTTCTACAATAGGGATCACCAAAAAATACGAAATGGTGTTAAATAGACATGGTGAGGTATTCATGGCAATGGCAAATGGGAGTTTTAACCATACACTGGCTGGCACTGACAGTGCGTTAGTTCGATTGTCCAGGTCTCTTCGTGAAGCATTTAACACGGCAGACACTCCCTTTCATGCAAAAACACCTCAATTTAAGGTATCTATTCCAAAAGACAAAGAAGCAAAAAAACGTGCAATAAATCGAACTATTTCATACGACGACAAGATGAAAGCAGCGACCGATATTACTGATACTCAAGCATTTCTCCGCGACAATGACCCTGATTATGATCCAGAAGAAGACCTTTACAGCGACGACCCTGATTTGGGTGCTCGTGGCTAAGCTTTACGGGTCCATCACCACCTCATATTTTGAATAAATATACTAACCACCTCGCAATCACCAAATCTAGGCGCATCATCAAGCATCACCAGAAACCCCATCTAGGATCAACGCATCCACTTGATAGTAGTGTGTTTTTTATTCCTTCATCACCAACCTTTCTCTATTAATCGAACACATCCAGTAACGCACGCTACTGGCCGTTTAACACCAAGTTCGATATAGAGGAAAGCATCCATGCACAATCTTCCTGAAACCGGCTTCCTTCGGCTTTCAAATATCATCGGCAATCCAAAAGCCGACCCACAAATCCCTGCCATTATCCCCGTTGGGAAATCCACATGGTGGGCTGGAGTTTCATCTGGACGATTCCCGAAACCCATAAAAATTGGTGAGGGTCGCGCAACTTTTTGGCGCGTCGAAGACATCCGAGCCTTGATTGAAGAAGCTGGGGAGTAAGAAACCATGACTAAAAAAACAAAAAGCCGCACTGGAGGCAACCAAGCGGCTTTGAATTCTACATCTTGCTCTTGTAATTCTATCAACATCACATTCAGCATTAAAGCAGCAGTAGTGACAATGGCCCTTAGAGGCTGTATGCCCATGTGTATAGCTGATTGGCTAATCCAGCATGGAGGGATGCGAAATGTTTGATTCCATTTCACAATTCCGCGATGCAATCCAAGCCTCAGGCTTGATGCCACCCAATGTCATCGAGCCCGGAAAACTCTACCGCTTCCCCGGTATTGGAAAACGCCACGGAAATACTGCTGGCTGGTGCAAGCTGTTTGATGATGAGCTGGGCGGTTGCTTCGGCGACTGGTCTTCGGGCTTTTCTGAAAACTGGCATGCAAAGCGGGTCAAGCCCTTTACTACACATGAGCGTGAGGCCTTTAAACATCGTGTTGCAGAAGCACGTGCACAAGCCAAAGGAGACCGGGAAATCCAACAGATCAAGGCAGCAAAAAGAGCATCCACGATCTGGAGCGAGGCAACCCTTGCACCTGACCATTACTCCTACCTGGTCCACAAAGACATCAAGGCGAACGGAGCAATGCTTTACAGGAATGCACTGACGCTCCCTGTGATTGACTTCACTGGCAAGATGACAAGCCTGCAATTCATCAAGCCTGACGGACAAAAACTGCTGTTATCTGGTGGCCGTAAGCGCGGCTGCTTTATTCATGTAGCTGGCGATATGAAAGAACCAGACCGAGTGATTATCTGCGAGGGCTGGGCTACAGGTTGCACCCTGGCCGAAGATAATCCCTCGGCACTGGTACTGGCTGCCATAGACGTTGGCAACCTAAAACCTGTTGCTGTCGCTGCCCGCCGTCGCTTGCCATCTGCCGAATTGGTGATTGCGGGTGACGATGACCGGCTGACGGCTGGCAACCCAGGAGCCACCAAGGCGCGAGCCGCCGCTATTGCATCGGGAGCCCTGCTGGCCCTTCCTCAATGGCCAGTGGACGCGCCTGAGAACCTTACCGACTTCAACGATCTGGCCGCTTGGCTGAAAAGGAAGGCGGTATGAATACCACTCTGTTGAACTCCGCCTCGGTACCACAGGAAGAGTGGCCAGAACTGGTGCCATTAGATGCCCCCAATCTTCCACGCCTGGATCTGGCGTACTTGCCCGACTGGGCCGGTGACTATGCCCGCACCTTGGCTGCCGACACAGAGACTCCGTCAGAGCTTGCTGCAGGAATGATTCTGGTGACCTGCGCTACCGCTGCCGCACGCCGATTGCGGGTGATGGTGAAGCCGGGTTATTTCGAGCCCTGCAACCTATGGTTTGTGGTAGCCCTGCCACCTGGTAATCGCAAGAGCGCCGTGCAATCCGCCGCCACAGCTCCGTTGATAGGTTGGGAGCGCGATCAATCCGAATTCATGCAACCAGAAATCAACCGTATCACCAGCGAGCGCAAGACGTTGGAAGCCCGCGCCAAAGAGAAAAGAAATAAGGCAGCCAAGGAAAAGGATCTCAACAAAGCCAAGGCCTTGGCGCTAGAGGCTGCTGACCTGGAAGCCGAGTTACCAGAAATCCCGATGCAACCTCAGATATGGACATCCGATGCAACACCAGAACGACTGGGCAGTATGCTGGCCGAGCAAGACGAGTGCATGGCGTGGTTGTCATCGGAAGGCGGCGTATTCGACCTGCTGCAAGGTCGATATTCCAACGGCATCCCCAACCTGGATCTGGTGTTAAAGGCCCATAGCGGAGACGCGGAGCGAGTAGACCGGGGAAGCCGCCCACCCGTGTTCCTGCGAAGCCCACGTCTGAGCATCGGATTGAGTCCTCAGCCTGATGTGTTGCGAGGACTGGCCGCCAAACCAGGATTTCGCGGACGTGGTCTACTGGGTCGGTTCCTGTACCTATTGCCGCCTTCACCCCTGGGTTATCGCACCCTGGAGTCCGTACCGGTGCCTGAGAGCACCCTTAATGCCTATACAGCGGGAATACGCGCCATGTTGGATTGGGAGCCAGCCACCGATGAACACGGCAACGAACAGCCTCATCTGCTGCGCCTGAGCAATGAGGCTTATTCTGAATGGCACGATTTCGCCAAAACCCTCGAAGTACAGATGCGCCCTGGTGGCGACATGGAGCACTTCACCGACTGGGCGGGAAAAGCACCAGGTGCCGCCGCACGATTAGCTGGGATTCTACACGGGATTAAACACGCACACGACAAACCTTGGGAAGCCGTTATCACAGCTGGAACAATGATTGATGCCTTGGAGATCATAGCGGTGATAACGCGTCATAGTCTAGTGTAGTGTCCTAATTTAATCCTATATTAAGAGCCTTTCTTTGATATAATGCTGCTGTACCTAAATGGCGGGATTATTACTTTATGAGAGTAGCAGCGAAAATCAC
>JAESPE010000093.1 GCA_016756835.1 gamma proteobacterium endosymbiont of Lamellibrachia anaximandri
CGCTCGGATGCCTACTTTGCTTCCCCTCTGGCGCAAGGCACGCCGGGTAAGCAGTGCGGCCTCGCGGCTACCGGGGACTACCAGCCTTCGCTTCGCTCTCCATGGCTGGCAGCGAATGAGGCTTTGCCATCAAGGAAGCCCCGCAACTTGGTTTTTCAGGCCAAATGTGATGCCTTGGCGCGCTGCAGCTCATGGCCATGCCCACCGTTAAGTATGGAAGTGCCCCATCAGCTCGACCAGCGCCTCAATATCCTGCGCCATCATCTCGCTCGCTTCAGCACTCTTTGTCGAATCGGCAGTCGTCTCATTGGCAACGTGATTAATCTCCACTACATTGCGATTGATCTCCTCCGCCACCATACTCTGCTCCTCAGCGGCCGTGGCGATCTGGGTACTCATCATAGTGATGGTATCGACCGCCAAGGTGATCTCTTCCAAAGATTGGTGCGCACTGCCGGCCTGCTCGACACTGTCTGCCGCCTGCTTCTGCCCCACAGCCATCACCTCAACTGTCTGAGTGACGCCGACCTGCAGGCTCTCGATCATCTCCTGGATCTCCTGAGTGGAGTCCTGGGTGCGTTGTGCCAGGGTTCTGACCTCATCGGCCACCACGGCAAAGCCCCGCCCCTGTTCTCCGGCCCTCGCCGCTTCGATAGCGGCATTGAGCGCCAGCAGGTTGGTCTGATCGGCAATTCCACGAATCACATCCAATACCGAGCCGATGCGCTCACTATCGCTCTCAACGTGACGAATCATCTCCACAGCCCGGCCAACTTCCGATGCCAGCGCATCGATACTCCGCACCGCCGAGTTCACCACCTCTCGACCCTGATTGGCCTGCTCATCCGCCTTGGCGGCCGACTCCGCGGTTTGGGATGCACTCCTTGCCACCTCGTGTACAGTCGCCGACATCTCAGTCATTGCGGTGGCTACCTGGGTGGTCTGCTGCTGCTGAGTTCTAATACCGCTATCTGTGTGTTCCGCCAGGCTGGAAAAATCAGCAACCCTGATACTCAGATCACTCGCAGTGCCGGAAACCCGCTCCACCAGTCGCTCAATCTTGTCGGCGAACTGATTAAATCCCCGCGCCACCCGGGAAATCTCATCATTTCCGCTCTCATCCAGCCTGTCGGAAAGACTACCCGCTTCGGAGGCGATCCCCTCAAGTGCCACGGCCACATTTTGCAGCGGACAGACCACCCCGCGACTGATCAACCAGACCAGAATCCCGATAATCAATGGGCAGCCCAACCCAAGACCAACGATCAATGAGAGCAGATTACCCATCGCCGTCTCAAGCTCGCCCTGAGCGGCAACTTGCAGCATGCCGCCGATATAAGAGTAGGCGGTAAAGAGGGTTATCGATGAAACCACGACCACCGCAGTAACAGTAGCGATGACAAACCTTTGCGTGATACCCATACCCCGAAACATGATACTTCTCCTTGCAGGAACGTGAGATTACCTGCAAATTTCCACTTCGAATAACTTATTAGCGGCCTCTACCGGATTAAATTTAGCCTGGGCAAAAAAAAGCCCCACGCCTTACGGCGTGGGGCTTTTCCGGCTCTATTGAGCAGGTGGGTTGGGCGTTTACATCATGCCGCCCATGCCACCCATTCCACCCATACCGCCCATGCCACCCATGTCAGGAGCAGGTGCAGCATCCTGTGGCTCTTCGGCCACCATGCACTCGGTGGTGATCATGAGACCGGCCACGGAAGCGGCGTTCTGCAGTGCGGCACGAGTCACCTTGGTGGGATCCAGGATACCCATGTCGACGACGTCGCCGTACTCATCGGTCCCGGCGTTGAAACCGAAGTTGCCTTCACCCTCTCGTACCCTGTTCAGCACAACAGAGGGCTCGCCACCGGCATTGGAAACGATCTGGCGCAGCGGCTCTTCCATGGAACGGCGGCCAATGGTAATGCCGACATCCTGGTCGTGGTTGTCCCCAGACAGATCGCCGAGCGCCTGCAAGGCACGTACCAGGGCGACGCCGCCGCCGGGTACTATCCCCTCTTCCACGGCTGCGCGAGTCGCATGCAGGGCGTCTTCCACACGAGCCTTCTTCTCTTTCATCTCGACTTCGGTGGCTGCACCAACCTTGATCACGGCCACACCGCCTGCCAGCTTGGCAACGCGCTCCTGCAGCTTTTCACGATCATAATCCGAGGAGGTACCTTCAATCTGGGCGCGGACCTGCTCGACCCGGGCCTTGATGTCACTCTCGGAGCCAGCCCCATCAATAAGGGTTGTCTCTTCCTTGGTGATAAGGATCTTCTTGGCGGAACCCAGCTCCTCCAGTCCGGCCTTCTCCAGGGAGAGACCAACTTCTTCGGAGATCACGGTGGCGCCGGTCAGGATAGCAATATCCTGCAGCATAGCCTTGCGGCGATCACCGAAGCCAGGCGCCTTAACTGCAGCAACCTTGACGATACCACGCAGATTGTTGACCACCAGAGTCGCCAGTGCCTCGCCTTCCACATCTTCAGCGATGATCAGCAGAGGTTTGCCGGACTTGGCAACCGCTTCCAGTGCAGGCAGCAGATCACGGATATTTGAGATCTTTTTGTCGTGCAACAGGATGAAGGGCTCTTCCAGTTCAGCGGACATGTTCTGCTGATTGTTCACGAAGTAGGGGGAGAGGTAACCGCGATCAAACTGCATACCTTCGACCACGTCCAGCTCGTTATCAAGGGCGGTGCCCTCTTCCACGGTGATAACGCCTTCCTTGCCGACCTTCTGCATCGCCTCGGCAATGATATCGCCGATGTTGGTATCGGAGTTGGCGGAGATGGTGCCGACCTGGGCGATCTCCTTGTCGTCGGAACAGGGGCGTGAGATCTCTTTCAACGCTTCAACAGCCGCAGTAACGGACTTGTCGATACCGCGTTTCAGATCCATCGGGTTCATACCGGCAGCAACGGCCTTCAGACCTTCGCGCACCATGGCCTGAGCCAGCACAGTTGCAGTGGTGGTGCCGTCACCGGCCACGTCTGAGGTCTGGGAGGCGACCTCTTTCACCATCTGTGCGCCCATGTTCTCGAACTTGTCGGAAAGTTCGATCTCTTTGGCCACGGAGACCCCGTCTTTGGTGACGGTGGGGGCGCCGAAGGACTTCTCCAGCACCACGTTGCGGCCTTTGGGACCCAGGGTGGTTTTAACAGCGTTGGCCAGGATGTTGACGCCGTTCATCATGCGCGTACGAGCGTCATCACCAAACTTAACTTCTTTTGCAGACATGTTTCTCTGTTCCTAAAAGTAGATGTATTTCTTAAGTAGCGATCGGTTCCGGCAGCTGGTGCGGATTAACCCTCGATCACACCCATGATGTCTTCTTCGCGCATGACGAGAACCTCGTCACCACCGATCTTGACCTCAGTGCCGGAGTACTTACCGAACAACACCTTGTCACCAACCTTGACTTCCAGGGGGTGCGCATGGCCTTTTTTGTCGACCTTGCCTTTGCCGACTGCCAGCACCTCACCCTGCATGGGCTTCTCGGCGGCTGAGTCGGGGAGCACGATGCCACCGGGGCTGGTGCGTTCTTCTTCCATACGGCGGACGATCAGACGATCGTGCAGCGGACGAATATTCATCTACTGAATTCTCCTGAATTGGGGTGCAAAATGATTAATCTTCAATTTTCGGGATATGCATTATTAGCACTCACCCGAACTGAGTGCTAATAATAGGGGCAAAAAACAGAGAGTCAAGGGGGGGCACAGGCCTCTGATAAAGAGAGTTGGGCCGCCCCTCATATTTTAAGGTGTCCACCCAGCAATGGCGACATAAGACGAAGGCGGGCGAGAATTGCAAAGAATCTTTATTTGTTTCAATAAGAAAACTTTACGTCCTTTGGGGTTCTCATCGTTCTTTTTGTTCCTATATATTATAGCGTGACGGCGGAAATATCTTAATTCTGTAAGTTTCCATCGAAACAAGAATCCATGCCATTATCCTTACAAGAGACCGGGTAGCGACGTGTATATGAGAGAGAAAAAACCTTTTCGCTGGGGCAGATATCTACTGCTTGCCATCCTCATCCTGCCGCTGGCAGTGGTTTTTTTCGCCTATCGCGCCAGCGAGAACCAACCCCTGGTTATTGCGTCACAGCAACTGAATACGGATGCCGCCGTCAGGGTCAAGAAACTGGCCCAGGAGATACGGCATAAGGTGCAGTCAGCCGACGAAATCGCCAGCATCACTATCACCCAAAAGGATATAAACGGACTGATCGCCCTGGCTACCCGTGGTATAAGCCGCCTGCACGGTCACGCCAACATCACCCCCTGGGAGGCCCAAGGCTCCTTCTCACTTTTCATGCCGGAAAATCCGTTTGGGGACTACCTCAATCTGCAGATAGGGGTTGCTCCATCGGAATATGGCCTGCGCCTCTCGCAAGTCAGCATCGGCAATCTAAAGATTCCAGGCGGTATCGCCATGGGATTCGTGGAAAGCGCGCTCAACCAATTTTTGGGTGATGCGCAGGGCAGCCGTTTTATCGAGGCAGTGCAGAGCGTAAAGACCGAAGGGGATAAGGTCTCCGTCACTTTCAAACCCATTCCCGATATCAAGGCACGCCTGAAAACTGCCGCGCACCGGGTAGCGGAGGTGCGGGATAACCTGAAATTATTGGGCGATCCCAAGCGGGTAAGGGCCTACTACAGCAGACTCTGCGAACTGGATCGGCTCTACAGCCACGACCTCAAGATTTCCGCCATTCAGTACATCGCCCCCACTTTCGAGTTGGTGCATAAACGCACCCAACTCGGCATGTCGGCACGAAAAGAGAACCGTGCAGCATTACTTGCGATTGGCATCTTTCTCGGCAGCAGCCGTTTCGAACCGCTGGTCGGCGACATCCGCTCGATCACAAAGGAGAGTTGCCGCGATGAACCACCGAACGTAGTGTTGGGTGGGCGTCATGACATGGTACAGCACGTCTTCATCACCTCGACCATGAAACTGGTCACCGACAGCGGCATGAGCTTTGCTCTGGGAGAGTTTAAGGAGATTCTCGATACCGGCAATCTCAGTGGCGGCCTCAGCTTCAGTGATCTGGCCGCCAATCAGGTGGGCATCAAACTCACCGAGCAGCTCATCTCATCTGACAGCAGCGCCAGACATGCTCAGGAAGTACTCTCCAATGCTGTAAGCGAAGAGGTCTTCTTTCCCGAGATAGAGGATCTGCCGGACGAGATCCCTCGCAGCCGCTTTGAAGCCGAGTATGGCAGTCTCGACGATCCCCGCTACCGCGCCATGCTGGAGAAAATCGAAGCCCGCATAGAGCGCCTGCCGGTTTATTCGAAATCGGGCTGAAGCACCTTACTTTCCCGGCTCATCATCATCCTCCCGACGGTATTCACCCTCGATGATCCGGGGTGCCTGCTCTCTATTTCCGGTTTCCGTAGTGGAAACCGGGCGCATGATACCGGCCCCTTTCAGTCCTGCAGTGAGCAGCCAGCGCCTGAGCGGCGGCACCAGAAAGAGGAAACCCACGGCATCGGTGATAAAACCCGGCAACAGCAGCAGAATCCCACACACCAGCAGTACCGCCCCCTCCATCATCTCCAGTGCCGGCACCTCATTGTGGTTCATTGCCTGCTGCACCTTGCCTAAAGTCGAGAATCCCTGCGCACGGACCATCCAACCACCAAGCAGGGCGGTAAATACCGTCAGAAAGATCGTGGAAAAGGCGCCGATCTGCGAACCCACCTGAATCAGGAAGTAGAGTTCAACCAGTGGGATTCCGACAAACAGCAGGAGGAAAAAAATGAGAGGATTCATGCCTGCCCTCCCGCCTGACGCCTGGCGCGTTTAGCCTTGATCACGCGTACGATGTCCCCGATCATGCCACCCACCGAACCCCAGAAAGCACCCAACAGGGCGCTCAAAAAAAGCGGCTTTTCCGCCAGCTGGGCAAGCAGCGGGTAAGACCAGGACGCTGCAGTTGACGGCAGACTGAGTCCCACCATCAATGCCCCAAGAAACCCTGCCAACAACCCATGCAGAATTCCGGCCTCGTCTGCGTTGCGGGCAGTAACCAGCCCCACAGCAATCCAGAGTGAGGTGGCTGTGAGGATCTGCGGCCCTGTCGCAGTTTGGGCGCCAAAGAGAATACCCAGCAGAATCAGGCTAAGGGTGAGAACGAGGAGCAGCAGAACGCCAAATAGAATTGCACTATATTTCATCCAGCGCAGCTTACCCTTAGGTGGCCATCGGATTCAACGCTGCATAAGGAGCCTCTGAACGAATCATGGTTGAGTGTCTTGGCACCAGAATCCGTCACTTTTTCGTTTCAAATCTTCACAATAGCTGACTATTACGTGCGATTTGCGCCTCAAATTGACGAATTCTGATCGCCAATCCATCTCACCCAGATTCATTCAGAGACTCCATGAACGCAAATCTGGAGGCTGGCCCTCCAATAGAGTATCTTGCCTCCATGCCGACAAAATTGCTCTTGATCCATTGCACCGTACCTGACCACCAGACTGGTGTCCGGCTTGCCAAAAGCCTGGTTTCCCAAGGCCTGGCCGCCTGCGTCAACATCACAACACCTGTCACATCGGTCTACCGCTGGGAGGGCAAGCTGGAATCGGCGGATGAACACCTGCTGTTGATCAAGACCACAAAACAACAATATGACGCACTGGAAGCGCAGATCCGGGCACAACATCCCTATGAACTTCCAGAGATCATTGCAGTCCCTGTAGAACAGGGCCTCGATGGTTACCTAGACTGGGTGGAAAAATGCACAACAACAAATTCCTGATTTCACTGTTTCTTTTATTTGCCAGCCTGGCGCTTCTGCTGACCAATGCCAATGCAAATGAGGAGCCACCACCACCGGATCAGGTTTTCCCGATCCAGGTAACAACCGACGGCCCGGACCATCTGCTGGTGGCGTGGGATATCGCAGACGGTTACTACCTGTATCGGGACAAGATTCGCTTTGAAACCGATTCAGTCGACATCGAACTCGATGAGCCGGAACTGCCTGCGGCAGAACTCAAACACGATGAGTTCTTCGGCGACCTCCATGTCTATCGCGGCCCCGTCACGGTTCGTCTGCCCATCAAACGCGGCCAGGGCTCTCCGGACACTCTCAATCTGCAAGCCCGCTCCCAAGGCTGCGCCGATCAGGGCATCTGCTACCCGCCACACCTCCAGGAGGTCCAGCTCAAGCTTGAACCGATGTTGATTGCCGGCGACCCCCTGACCACCAGCGCCATCCGCACTTCAAGTCTGATCGACAACAGCACCCCACTCTTTGCCAACGATGAAGGAGAGCTGCTCGCACCGGAAGAGGCCTATAAACTGGCGGTAACGGTGGAGGACGGCACTCACCTGCGCCTGTTATGGAACATCGCCGACGGCACCTACCTCTATTACGACAAGATCAAGCTGCAACTGACCGGCAACGACAATGTGGTGCTGGGAAGTTACACCCTGCCGGAACCGGAGATCAAAAAAGACACCATTACTCCAGAGGGCAAGATCGGCGATGTGCCGGTCTACCATGACGGCATCGACCTCTCCCTGCCGCTGATTCGCGGCAGCAGTACCACCGAAAACGTCACCCTTGAGGTTGCTTACCAGGGCTGTGCCGAAATCGGGGTCTGTTATCCGCCAATACGCAAAACTTTCGATCTTGCACTGCCGACCCTCGCCTCAACCGCAGTAGCCACCCCGGTGCAGGCGGCAAGCACGCCGACCCCAGCCGTCACAGTTGAGAACCAGCCGATTTCTGAACTGGACGAGATAGCTGCCACCCTTGAGGGCAGCAGCACACTGGTGGTGGTCGGGGTCTTCTTCATGCTGGGGCTGGGACTCGCCTTTACTCCCTGCATCTTTCCCATGATCCCGATCCTCTCCGGCATCATCGCGGGACAGGGTAAGCATATCACCACCCGCAAGGCGCTCACCCTCTCAGTGGTCTATGTGCTGGCCATGGCGCTCACCTATACTGCGGCCGGAGTGCTGGCCGGACTGTTTGGAGAAAATCTGCAGGCCGCTTTCCAGAATCCCTGGATCCTCAGCATCTTCGCTCTGGTCTTCGTCCTGCTCGCCTTCTCCATGTTCGGTTTCTATGAACTGCAGCTGCCCAGCAGCCTGCAGAGCAAACTCACCGACGTCAGCAACAAACAGCAGGGGGGCTCCCTCACCGGCGTCGCCATCATGGGTTTTCTCTCAGCCCTGATCGTCGGTCCCTGCGTTGCTCCGCCCCTGGCGGGTGCATTGATCTATATCGGTCAAACCGGCGACGCCGTACTCGGTGGCCTGGCCCTGTTCGCCCTGAGCCTCGGCATGGGCGCACCACTGATCGCCATCGGCGCCTCTGCAGGCAAGCTGTTGCCGAGAGCCGGGAGCTGGATGGATGCGGTCAAGGCGGTCTTCGGTGTGGCCATGTTGGGTGTCGCCATCCTCATGTTGGAACGCATCATTCCAGCAGACATCGCCATGTTCCTCTGGGGCATGCTGCTGGTCGTCTCCGCCATCTACATGGGCGCTCTGCGTCACCTGGAGATCGAGGCTGGCGGCTGGCAAAAACTCTGGAAAGGGCTCGGTGTGGTCTTTCTGATCTACGGCGCACTGATGCTGGTCGGCGCCGCCGCCGGTGGCAAGGACACCCTGCAGCCACTACGCAACCTGGGCTTTGGCGGCAGTGGTGGGCAGGCAGCCCACGAACTGACCTTCAAACGCATCAAGAACCTGGACGATCTGCAACGGGAGGTCAGAGTCGCCAGCGCCGCAGGTAAATCGGTGATGCTCGACTTCTACGCCGACTGGTGCGTCTCATGCAAGGAGATGGAGAAGTACACCTTCTCCGACCCGGAAGTAATGGCGGCGCTGAAGGATACCGTCCTGCTGCAGGCTGACGTCACCGCCAATGACGAACAGGACAAAGCGTTGCTGCAGGGGCATTTTGGGCTGCCTGGACCACCGGCCATTTTTTTCTACGGCAGTGACGGCAAGGAACGCAAGGCCTATCGGGTCGTCGGTTATCAAGAGGCGGAGGTGTTTGCCGCCCACGTCAGGAATGCCGTCCGGTGATTAAATGGGTCCTGCAGATCCTCCTGATCGGCTCACTGCTTGCTGGTGTCTGGTTCGCCAATCACATAATAAATTCAGAGCCACGCCATGCCGACAGGAGCGACGACTCCTCACCGATTGCCCATATGCCGTCATACAGACTGGTTGATCTGGCAGGCAAGGCCCACCACACCAGTCAATGGTCCGATAAGGTGGTGATTCTCAACTTTTGGGCTTCATGGTGCCCGCCCTGTCAAACTGAGATGCCGGCCCTCTCCGATCTTCAGGATGAGTGGGGCAATCACGGCCTGCAGGTACTGGGCATCGCCATCGACAAAGCGGATGACGCTAAGACATTTAGCGTTTCACACCCGGTCAGCTATCCACTCTTCAGAGGCGGCATGACAGAGGCCAAACTCTCCAAACGCATGGGTAACCGACTACTGGAACTCCCATTCACTGCCGCCTTCGGGCGTGATGGTCAACTCATCTTTGCCCAGGCAGGGGCAATTTCGGCCGCAAGCCTGCGCAAGCATATCGAGCCCCTGCTTTAGATCTTTGTTACAGCCCCGCAATAAACGTCAGCAGAAGAGGAGATTACTCAACTCTGTCACCTCAAACTGTAACGATCATGGCGAATTCTGCATTGAAACTGGACAAAACCCCCAGGATCTTGCAAAATCGGCTCGTCATTCACGGAACCATCCCGAACCACCGACTAGCGCGGTGGACCATAGCTTCGGCGAGGTTCTTAAATCACCGCCTTCCAGCCCCGGATTTTCAATACCATGGCGACCATTCTGGTACTCAACGGCCCAAACCTGAACCTGCTGGGTACTCGTGAGCCGGAGCACTATGGACGCGACACCCTCGATGATATCCGTACTCGACTGGAACAGCAGGCGGAAAGCGCCGGTCACAGGCTGAACTTTCACCAAAGCAATGCAGAACATGAACTGGTGGATTGGATTCACGAGGCATACAAGGAAGGGACTGAGTTCATCCTTATCAACCCAGCCGCATTTACACACACCAGCATCGCCCTGCGGGACGCCCTTGCGGGCACCAGGATCCCTTTCATCGAAGTACATCTCTCGAACGTACATGCCAGGGAACCGTTCCGCACCCACTCCTACCTTTCAGATATTGCTGTCGGCACCATCGCCGGACTCGGCGCCCAGGGATATGAACTCGCCCTGCAGGCCGCCATCCACCGCCTAGACCACAGCGACAACTGACGAGATCGACAACCATGGATATCCGCAAAGTAAAGAAACTGATCGAACTGCTCGAAGAGTCCGATATCGCAGAAATCGAGATTCACGAGGGAGAGGAGTCGGTTCGCATCAGCCGCCAGAGCTCCTTTCCCGCAGCATTTGCACCTATGCCCGCCGCACAACCGGCGGTTGCCGCAGCGCCAGCCCCTGCAGCAGCCCCACCAGCCGAAGAGGCGCCGGAAGAGATTCAGGGCCACGCCGTGAAGTCTCCCATGGTCGGCACTTTCTATCGCTCCCCCTCACCAGGCAGCAAATCCTTCGTGGAGGAGGGCCAGCAGGTGGCAGTCGGTGACACCCTCTGCATCATTGAGGCGATGAAGATCCTCAACCAGATAGAGTGTGACAAGGCCGGTACGGTCAAAAAGATCCTCGTTGAGAACGGCCAACCGGTCGAGTACAACGAACCCCTGTTCATCATAGACTGAGCGCAGCCATGATAGACAAGATCGTTATCGCCAATCGCGGCGAGATAGCACTGCGTATCCTGCGCGCCTGTAAAGAGCTGGGTATCAAGACTGTTGCCGTACACTCAGAACCAGACCGGGATCTGAAACACGTCCTGCTGGCCGACGAGTCGGTCTGCATCGGTCCAGCACCCTCGGCTGAGAGTTACCTCAACATTCCGGCACTGATCAGTGCCGCCGAGGTCACCGACTCCATGGCGATTCACCCCGGTTACGGTTTTCTCTCCGAGAATGCCGACTTCGCCGAGCGAGTGGAGAACTCCGGCTTCATCTTCATCGGCCCCACCGCCGACACCATCCGCATCATGGGAGACAAGGTGGCTGCCATCGCGGCGATGAAGAAGGCAGGGGTACCGACCGTACCCGGTTCCGACGGCCCGCTGGATGGCGATGCCGCCCGCACCAAACGACTGGCCAAAGAGATCGGCTACCCGGTGATCATCAAAGCCTCAGGTGGCGGTGGTGGACGTGGCATGCGGGTGGTTCACTCCGAAGCAAGCCTGCTCAACTCGGTGGCCATGACCAAGGCAGAAGCTGTTGCGGCCTTCGGCAACGGCACCCTCTACATGGAGAAGTTCCTGGAAAACCCACGTCATGTGGAGTTCCAGGTGCTGGCAGACACCCACGGCAACGCAGTGCATCTGGGGGAGCGCGACTGCTCCATGCAACGCCGCCATCAGAAGGTAGTGGAAGAGGCTCCCGCCCCCGGCATCACCCCTGAACAGCGCGCAGAAGTGGGAGAGCGCTGCGCCGAGGCTTGCCGCCAGATTGGTTATCGCGGTGCCGGCACCTTCGAATTCCTTTTCGAGGACGGTGAGTTCTATTTCATCGAAATGAACACCCGCGTACAGGTTGAGCACCCGGTCACCGAAATGATCACTGGTATCGACATCCTGCGCGAACAGATCAAGATCGCCGCCGGCGAACCCCTCAGTTTTACACAGGATGACGTCACCATCAGAGGGCATGCGGTAGAGTGCCGGCTCAACGCGGAAGATCCGGTCAACTTCATGCCCAGCCCCGGTACCATCACCCAACTGCATATCCCAGGCGGCATGGGTGTACGCTTCGAAAGCCACATCTATAACGGTTACCGGGTACCGCCCCACTACGATTCGATGATCGGCAAATTGATCACTCACGGTGATACCCGTGACTCGGCTATCGCCCGCATGCGCATTGCCCTAAGCGAGATGGTAATCGGCGGCATCAAGTGCAACATACCGTTACAGCAGGAGATCATGAAGGACGCCGCATTCCAGGCCGGTGGCGCCAACATCCACTATCTGGAAAAGAAGCTTGGACTATAAGCCAGGTCAAAGGCGAAAGGTTAAAGGAACAGACTTCTTGAGACCTTTAACCTTTTCTCTTTAACCTGAAAGTTTGGGCTTACCGGTTCCGCTGCGCTTGAACCGGCCTACCAAGCTTTCACAGCAGTAACGACAAAGTGCGGCCTATCAGTCGGCACGCCCACCTTTAACCTTTGACCTTTAACCTCATGCCCTCCTGGCTCCAACTCTCCATCGAAACCGACGCATCCAAAGCGCCCCTGCTGGAAATTCTCTTCGAGGCGCTTGGCGCACTCTCCGTTACCCTGGGTGACGCAGGTGATCAGCCGCTGCTGGAACCCAAACCCGGCGAAGAAAAATTGTGGAAAAACACCCGGGTCACTGCACTTTTCGAGGGAACTCGCGATACCGATCAACTGCGCGCTGAAATCAATCGAACGCTGAATGAAGAGATCACCCGCAATCTGCAGGTGGAACGATTGGAGGACAGGGCCTGGGAACGGGTCTGGCTCGATCAGTTTCGGCCGATGAAATACGGTCGCAGGCTCTGGGTATGCCCCGATGGACAACTGCCGGACGACCCCGAAGCTGTCGTGGTGGAACTGGACCCTGGGCTTGCTTTCGGCACCGGCACCCACCCCACTACAGCGCTCTGCCTGGCCTGGCTTGATGGACAGGACCTCAAGGGCAAAACCATCATCGACTACGGCTGCGGCTCGGGCATCCTTGCCATTGCCGCCCTTCGTCTGGGGGCTGCGGCTGCCATCGCAATAGATTACGATCCGCAGGCACTGCAGGCGACAAAAAATAACGCACAAAAAAACAGTGTCGCAGACAGATTATCGATCCACCTGCCTGAAGATACCCCTGAGACACAGGCGGATCTGCTTATCGCCAACATCCTGGCCGGACCTCTTGTTGAACTCGCCCCCCAACTCGGCACATTGATGAAGCCAAACACACCTTTTGCCCTCTCCGGCATTCTGCAGGAGCAGGTCGCAATGGTGAGCCAAGCCTACGCATCATTCGCAACAATGGACTCCCCTCAACAGAAAGAGGAGTGGATGCTGCTTAGGGGTAGAAAAACTATTGCCTGAAACGCCGCTTGGGGCTAACGTTATTCATATCTGAGTCCATTGACTGCCGTAATCCATGTATACCCAATGCCCCCATTGCCAGACCCTGTTCCGCATCAGCGCCGAACAGTTGACCGTTGCCGCCGGCATGGCCCGTTGCTGCCAGTGCAAATCAGTCTTCAATGCGGAAGATAATTTGCGGGAGCTGCCCTCCACCTCTGAAGAACCCACCTCTACAGAGACCAAAGAAACCACTTTGGCTGAAAGCAGCCACACTCCACCACCCAGCGAAACAGAGATCGAAGAACAGAACGACGGATTGGAGGTCGAGCCCGACTACTATGCATCGGGCGGTGAGTCACAAATGATCGATCTGCTCGAAGGCGAACTGCCGTCCGAGCACTTTCTGATCCCCGAGAAAAAGGTGGCGCCTCTCGTCGACCATGTCGAACATAAAAACAATTTTGTGCTGGAGGATATCGCTGACGAACCACTGGATGAGCTCGAGTCCGTGCTCATCTCTGAACCCGATGAGCTATCGATCACAAACGATCCGGCTGAAATAACGGCAACGGGACAACAAACCGCCACCCCCTACCCAGGGGAGCAGTTTATCGAACCCCGCAAGCCCTTTTCAGGCATGCTCTGGGGGGTAGGCGCAATCGGGCTTCTTCTGATCCTGGGGCTGCAACTGATCTGGCAGTTCCGCAGCGAGGCCATTCACTACGAAAGTGGCAGGCAACTTCTCTCGGTGATGTGCCAGGCACTCAACTGCACACCACCGCAACGCCGTGATCTCTCCCGCATAGAGATAGAACATCGGGACCTGCGCCTCCACCCCGAGCATCCTCAGGCACTGTCATTGCAGCTCAACATGATAAATAATGCCTCTTTCAAACAACCCTTTCCCCAACTTCAACTCAGTCTTTTCAATGACGCCGGAAAGCTGCTTGCAACCCGTCTCTTCGAACCATCGGAATACCTGCCTGGCGGGATCTCCGCCAAATCACCCATGCCACGCTTTCGCCTCATCGAGGTCATGATGGAGTTGGTTGATCCAGGCGAAGACGTCACCGGTTTCAAGTTCGATTTTCTATAGCGGCACTCAACTACAGTGTAAAAATGGCGGCGCCCCCCTGCGATTCGCTTACAGGGTTTGGCGATCGGGTACCTCGCTTGTGAAAAACCAGATCAAACCAAGATTTCCTTTCTGGCCAGCGACTTACTTTTCACCTTCTACCGACAAATCACATCCGCACCTGTTGTATTTTCACCACTGTCGCAATAATCAAAAAATAATGGCTGCGAACCTTTGATTCACCCTGAAAATGGCGTTATTATCTATCGCCTTTCCCCTCGATTTTCGGACTCGATCTCGTCGTCGATATGCGCATCGGACCCTACAGGCTGGAAAACAATCTCCTGTTGGCGCCGATGGCCGGAGTGACCGATCGACCCTTCCGCCAGCTCTGCCGGCGGCATGGCGCAGGGCTTGCTGTTTCCGAGATGGTTTCAGCCGACTCATCGCTCTGGGGCAGCCGTAAAACGCTGCGGCGACTCGATCACGAGGGGGAGACCGGCCCCATTGCGGTGCAGATCCTCGGATCTGATCCACAAACGATGGCGGAGGCGGCACAGGCAAACGTCGCCAATGGCGCCCAGATCATCGATATCAACATGGGTTGCCCGGCAAAAAAGGTTTGTAAGGCGTCGGCAGGCTCTGCTCTGCTGCAGGATGAGGCCCTGGTCGATGACATACTGCAGGCAACGGTTGCTGCCGTCGAGGTGCCGGTAACGTTGAAGATCCGCACCGGATGGGATCGGCAGAACCGAAACGGGGTGCGCATTGCTCAGATCGCTGAAGCGGCGGGCATACAGGCGCTGGCGGTCCATGGCCGTACCAGGGCCTGCAAATTTTCGGGTGATGCGGAATATGACACCATCCGCGCCATCAAAGAGTCAGTCACCATCCCGGTGATTGCGAATGGGGATATTAGAACGCCGGAGAAAGCACATAAAGTGCTTGAGGCAACCGGTGCTGACGGAATCATGATCGGCCGGGCGGCCCAGGGGAGACCCTGGATCTTTCGCGAGATCGATCACTATTTGAAGACCGGCGAAAAGCTGGCCGAGCCCTCCCCCCGCTGCCAGCCATGGAGAGCGAAGCGAAGGCTGGTAGTCCCCGGTAGCCGCGAGGCCGCACTGCTTACCCGGCGTGCCTTGCGCCAGAGGGGAAGCAAAGTAGGCATCCGAGCGCG
>JAESPE010000094.1 GCA_016756835.1 gamma proteobacterium endosymbiont of Lamellibrachia anaximandri
CCGGGACGGCCGGGGCACAAACAGGCTGTCGAAGGCCGAGTCGATTTTGGGGACTGGGATGTCCCAAAATCTTTCACGAGGTCGAAGACTCACTTGTCATCTTTTGTGGTGTGGAAAAGGCCGGTAGCAACAGTGATCAGACAGCTGATTGAAGTATTGCAGGAAACACACCAGGCCGTTGTCGGGTGCCTGGATTATGCTGTGAGGAAATTCTTTTGGAGAGTCTTATGGAAGGAGAATTGAATAGCTGGGACAGCATCATCGATGAGCTGAAAGTACTTGCTGAACGTATAGACTCTTTTCCTGACCGGCTGAGTAAATCCGCTGATGTTGAGGAATATTATTACATAACCAACAGTCTCCATCGCATCCTGGCTGCAGCCAATCGACAAACCGGCAAGGCTGTTGAGACAGCAGAGCTATTACATAGGGATGTTTCGTATCTCATGGAGACAACTAAAACATTTGGTGAAGCCTAGCCGGATTCTGTGGCTTGTGATGAAATCGATGGAGTGCCGGCCTGGGTATTGGTGAGGGTGGTCGATGGGTAACTCCTTGCCATGCTATGATGTCAATATGATTGAAAACGCTTTTATCAGTTATGTAACCGTCGCATTTGTGATTGCCTTCTGGGCACTCATGATATTTGTCTTCGGCACCACCGGGTTGTTCATGGCTATTTCCTCATCGGCGCTGATCTACGTTGTCGGGCGTTTTTTTAACGACTGATCCATCTGCGCCTTCACTTGCCTGCTTCATCGTAGTCAGAAACATCTTAAGGCCACAGGTGGGCGGTTATTCTGCTGAGACTGGCCATGCTGTCTATGGTGACAGTGGTTCAGGGGGTAAACTTGTGAAAGAAAACAGCATTTCTGCATGTTAGGCTACCTGTAGCCAGCGGCTGCTGCTGGAGCTTCAAAGGGACACAGGGCCTTCTCTGAATGGCAATTACTATCATCCTTCCTAAGTATTTTTCAGCGACTTCTGCGGGGAACGCTGTGCGTGTCTGCAAAAAGATATTGGATGCCGAGGAAGACATTACCCTTGACGCTTCTAACCTGGTCTATGCTGACCCTCTTGGTATCACCCTATTAGGCGCTGCTCTGCATGATGCTTTTAGCTGGAATCTCCGGGTGCGGATTTCTGGACTGGGCGAGGATGTTGGTGGTTACCTGCAGCGCATGGATGTATTCCATGGTGTTGATTTCGTCAAATGTGAACCTGTGAAAAAACGCCGCAGAAACAGAGGGGACTCCTTGGTCGAATTGACCAGAGTTGACGAGGTTTCGGATGTTGATGAAACCGCGCATCGGTTAGCGGTGGCTATAGTAGGACGGTTTCCTGGGATCGACCCAGACGAACCCCCTGATGAGATGTCAGGTTATACGGTCTTTGATCGCCTGGTGGAGCCAATCCAGTATTCCCTCTGCGAACTTCTGGAGAATGCTCTCACCCATGCTCGCCGAGGGAGCCATGGGAGTGCCTTTGTCTGGGTCGCAGGACAGTATTATCGGTCAAGTAAAATAGTGCGTCTTGGCGTCACCGATAATGGCTGTGGATTCTTGGCCAGTCTGAAAGGACACCCCGAGCTGCGTCGGAAGCGCCACTTGGATGCTATCTTGACAGCCTTAAAGCCTAGGGTGAGTTGCAATCGCGACCTAGGGATTCACGATGACTCGGTGAACCAGGGGGTTGGTTTAACTACAGTTATGCGCATAGCCAAACATACAGGTGGAAGGGCGGTTATTCTGAGCGGGAACGCTCTACATGATACTGACGGGAGAAGTGGGTCAACACCTGCTGGGTCGATTTGGCAAGGGGTGGCCGTTGCCCTGGAGTTTCGGCGTGATCAATTGGCGCGTACTAACTTCCGGGAATTACTGCCCCTTGTGGAAGGAATTCCCCGGATTCCCCTACGGTTCGAGTAAGAAAACTTCACTTTTTTGTCAATATGGACGAAGATAAGAGCACGGAGACCTAAATTATGCGTACTCAACTGCCTCTTACTTCCTACGCAAAGGGACATTTGGCCGGCACTCGTGCAGCGGCAGCCCCTTTGCGCCTGCGTGCTGAGGAAATCCTGTCTTCAGGTGGCGACGTGGTGCTTAATTTTCGCGGTGTTGAGGCAACTCAGTCTTTCATAGACGAACTGATTGGATATTTGATCCTGAGCCAGGGGCCATCGGTGCTGGAACGCATTGTGTTCAGGCACTGCTCCGAAAATCTACGCGCCATCATTGAGTATGTGGCCGCTGATCGGTGTGATCAATATTTGAAGCGTCCCACCCACCACTAATTTTCTAAAACTCACGTCCTTGCACTTGGTGAGTTAGAGGTTCGTCTTAAGGACTCCATTTGGTATTCCTTCCTCAGAATGGGAGGCTATGGGGCACTCATGGGACACTGCCGGGCAAATTCTGGCAATAATCGGCAATAAACCACAGGTTAACTAATCAGATAACCTCTTGATATTGCTGTTGTCTTTTTCTGTGGGTTGTTGTAACTTATTGATTTAATAGGACTTGTAATCAGCTTATCGGGGGTTCGACTCCTCTCGCCGGCTCCAAATTTTTCTCTTATTTTCCGGTGCAGGGCTGTTTACGCATCTCTGCGCGTTCATGGATTATAAAAGAAGAAAGCCCGCACCAATCCCTGGAGCGGGCTTTCGAGGTCGACACCTTCCTTTGTGCCTGGTCAACAGATCACATCCTTGTCTGTAACCTTAAAACAAGGCGGGACTTCCATGCCCCCTCCGAAGTTCATCGGTCGTCCTTGTTGGGAATTAATATACTACCGAGGACTGGGAACACCTATCAGGAAAATCTGTACCCATTGTAGGAATAATCTGAAAGTATGGGCAAAAACAGAGTCGAGGGTCTGCTGGACTGAGTTGTCTTCTTCCCGATAGCCTTTACGGTGCCCATTAGAAAGTACCGCCGGCAATGGAGAACTGTGTGTCGTAGAGTTTTTTGTAGGTTCCTCCCAACGCCATCAGTTCCTGATGGGTTCCTGACTCTACGATGCGTCCCTCGCTTAGCACCAGGATTCGGTCGGCGTGTTCGATGGTGGAGAGACGATGGGCGATGATCAGCGTGGTGCGGTTGCGGGTAAGGGTGGCAAGTGCCTCCTGAATGAACCGCTCCGATTCATTGTCCAGGGCTGAGGTCGCTTCGTCGAGGATCAGGATAGGGGCGTCCTTGAGCAAAGCCCGAGCGATGGCCAGTCGCTGGCGCTGTCCCCCTGAAAGACGTACACCGTTTTCGCCGATTAGGGTGTCGAGTCCCTGGGGCATCTCCTTAATGAACTCGATGGCGTGGGCGTTGGTCGCTGCGCTAACCACCGATTCCCGATCGGTACCGCGCATCTCGCCATAGGCGATGTTCGCCTCAACAGTATCGTTGAACAGGGTGACATCCTGACTGACCAGGGCGATGTTGCTGCGCAGGGAAGCAAGGGTGACCTCCTGGATATCCTCTCCATCCAAAAGGATGCGGCCTCTGTCGAGGTGATAGAAACGGGGAATCAGGTTTGCCAGGGTGCTCTTGCCGCCCCCTGATGGGCCGACCAGGGCTATGTTCTCTCCAGGTTCGATGGTCAGGCAGATGTCGTCCAGGGCCTTTCGGTCGCTGCCCCCATAAGTGAAGGTGACGTGGTCGAAGTCAACTCTGCCGCTAAGTTGTTTGACCTTGGTTGTGCCTTTGTCCTCTTCGGGTGTTTCATCCACCAGCTCGAACATGCTTTCCGCAGCAGCCAGTCCCCGTTGAAGGACGCTGTTGATGCCGATGAGTTTTTTCAGTGGAGAGAGCAACATTGCCATTGCTGCGATAAAGGAGACGAAAGATCCAACGGTGACCTTATCATCCAGGGATTGCAGGGCTGCAAAATAGACTACCGCAGCCAGACCAAGTACCAGAATGAACTGTCCCACTGGCGAGCTGAGGGCGGCGGTGGCCTGGTGTTTCACGTTATAGCGCCGTAGCCAGTTGCTGATCTGTTGGAAACGGTCGTACTCATAGATTTGGCCGCCAAAAAGTCTTACCACCTTGTTGCCCTGTATCGCCTCTTCAAGGACATGGGTCATCTCCCCCATCGTTTGCTGAATGGAGCGGTTGATGTCGCGTATGCGTTTGCCGATAAATTTCACAATCAGTGCGATGATCGGCACCAGCACGGAGACGAAAAGCGTCAGTTGCCAATTCAGGTAGAGCATCAGCCCCAGCAGTCCAAGGATAGAGACTGAATCCCGCACCAGTACCACCAGCACTTCGGTGGAGGCGGCTGCGACCTGCTCCACATTATAGGTAACCTTCGACAACACAACGCCGGTGGGGTTGTTATCGTAGTAACGATTGGGCAGCACCAGCAGTTTGCGGAACATTTCGTTGCGCAGATCCATGACGACCCGGGTGGAGACCGCGGTCATGGCCATGGTGCTGGCGTAAGAGGTGAAGCCTCGCACCACAAACAGGCCGATCAAGGCGAAGGGCATCAGCTTGATGGTATCCAGATCCTTCTCAACGAAACTGCCGTCGAGCAGGGGTTTCAGCAGTGCCGGCAGCAGCGGCTCAGTGAGCGCCAGCAGAATAGTGAAGAAGATGGCCAGGACGAAGATCCGGCGGTAGGGCTTCACATAGCTCAACAGCCTGAAATAGAGCTTGTTGCCGGTCATCGGGTCTCCTGAAAACAGCCGCAGGAGAACCTTCTGCGGACGGTATGAAAAAAGGTCTGGTTGGTAAGTGGCTGATTTTACCTGCCGGATCGGTTAATCGCCAGAACGGCGATACTGCTATGTTATGATGCGCCTGTTTACTCAACTCGGTTTCAGCCCCATGTCCATAGATATTCCAGCGTTTGATCAGGCCCGTATTCTGGTGGTGGGGGACGTGATGCTCGACCGCTACTGGCACGGCGATACCGCCCGTATCTCACCCGAAGCGCCTGTCCCCGTGGTGCGTGTCGGTGAAGAGGAACAGCGCCCAGGTGGTGCAGGCAATGTGGCGCTCAATATTGCAGCTTTGGGCGGGAGTGCAGTGCTGGCCGGGTTTATCGGAGACGACGAGCCGGGGCGGGCGTTGACGGATATCCTCGATGCTGCCGGTGTAACCTGCTGTTTTGAACTTTTGGATGGGTTTCCGACGATCACCAAACTGCGGGTGATCAGTCGGCATCAGCAACTCATCCGGCTCGATTTTGAAGATGGCTTTCCTGCAACCGGCAGCGAGGTGCTGCTGGAGAGCTGTCGCCGACTGATTGCTGACGCTGATCTGCTCGTGCTCTCCGACTACAACAAAGGGACACTGCACAATATTCGTGAATTGATAGCGTTGGCAAGAGAAGCCGGAAAGCCGGTGTTGGTCGATCCAAAAAAAGAGGATTATGAGCTCTATCGCGGCGCGGCTCTGGTCACGCCGAATCTCTCCGAATTTGAAGCCGTGGTGGGCAAGTGCGAGGATCAGGATGAACTGGTGGCGCGTGGTCATGATCTGCTGCAACGCTATGAACTCGATGCATTGTTGATTACCCGTGGCGAGCAGGGCATGACCCTGTTGCAGCAGGGGTTAGAGCCACGCCACATGCCGACCCACGCCCGTGAGGTTTTCGATGTGACTGGCGCCGGTGACACAGTCATCTCTGTGCTGGCCGCAGGTATGGCGGCTGGACTTGCCCTCGACACAGCAACGCACCTCTCCAATGTGGCTGCCGGTGTGGTGGTTGGAAAGCTGGGTACCGCTTCGGTTACCGAAGATGAGCTGAAGATGGCCCTGATGGAGCACCACGTCACCCATCGCGGTGTGGTGGGTGAAGATCAATTGGTGCGGTTGATGCGTATCGCCCGTATGCAGGGAGAGCAGATCGTCGTTACCAACGGCTGTTTCGATATTCTGCATCCAGGCCATGTCACCTATCTGGAAGAAGCGAGCCGTCTTGGCGACCGTCTGGTGGTTGCGGTAAATGTGGATGAAATCGTGCGTCAGTTGAAAGGTGATGGCAGGCCGGTCAATGGGTTGGATCATCGCATGCATGTGTTGGCGGCGCTCGCTTGTGTCGACTGGGTGGTGCCCTTTAGTGAAGAGACGCCGGAGCGGCTCATCTGTCGTCTGAAGCCCGATTTTCTGGTGAAGGGCGGGGACAATGATCCGGATAAGATTCCGGGGGCGGCCTGTACTCGCAAAGCGGGTGGTGAGGTAAGGGTCTTGACCTATGTGGATGGGATTTCGACGACAAAGATTGTGGAGTCGATTCGGGAGCAGTAGGGCGTTTCCTGTTGTTTATGATGTTTTTGTGTCGCTACGCGACGGTTTTGTTTAAACGGTGCTTTCTTTACGCTGTCTTGATTATTTCCTGTTACTGACAGCATGTTTTTCGTCCTGCTGGACGAGTCACTTTTCTTTTTCGTGAAAAGAAAAGTAACCTGCCGTAGGGGCGCGGAAGCCCCGTTTAAATAAAACCGTCGCGTAGCGACACGAAATGAAAAACGTGAAAACCCTAGAAACAGACATAGTCATCTTCGGCGGCGGCATCGCCGGACTCTGGACCCTGGGCAGTCTGCACCAGGCGGGCTACCGCTGCCTGCTGCTTGAATCCGGCTGCATCGGCGGGGTTCAGACACCCGCCTCCCAAGGCATCATTCACGGCGGCACCAAGTATGCCCTGACCGGCAAGCTGACCGGATCATCCCAGGCGATCCGGGCGATGCCTGGTATCTGGCGTGACGCACTGGCGGGTCATGGGGAACTCGACCTTTCGGCAGTGCGCATCCTCTCTGATCACCAGTATCTCTGGTCCACCGCAGGGCTGGTCTCCCGCATGACCGGCTTCTTTGCCGGCAAGGTGATGCAGAGTCGTATTGGTGAGGTCGAAGGGGAAAACCGTCCAAGGCTGTTTCAGGATATGGCCTTCAAAGGCCATGTCTATCGGCTGGAGGAGCCGGTGTTGGATGTAGCCTCGCTGGTGAAGGAACTGTTTCGTCAGTATGGTAGATATACGCTGCAGATCGACTGGCCTGATGGCATCAAATTCGATGTGGCCAATCAACTGGTGCTGTTGGGAGACAAGGGTGAAAAGCTGCAGATCAGGAGCCGCAGAACGCTGCTGGCAGCAGGTGCCGGGAATGAAGCACTCCTGCGGCGGTTGGGACTGAATCAGCCTGCCATGCAGCGTCGACCACTGCAGATGGTAATGCTGCGGGGAAAACTGCCGCCACTTTTCGCTCACTGCCTCGGGGCAGGCGCCAACCCTCGCTTGACCATCACCAGCTATCCGCTGGCGGGCGGTGATCACGTCTGGTACCTGGGGGGAGATATTGCAGAAGAGGGAGTGGAACGTTCCGCGCAGGCACAGGTTAGTGCCGCAAAACGTGAGTTACAGGCACTGATGCCCTGGGTGGATCTTTCTGCCGTCGAATGGTCAACGCTAGAGGTTGATCGGGCGGAGCCTCGCCAGCCAGGCGGCAAACGGCCGGACAACAGTTTTCTCGAACAGTTGCAGGATGTGATGGTGGCCTGGCCGACCAAACTGGCGTTTGCCCCACGTCTGGCGCAGCAGGTTATCGATCGAATGCAGCAGGATGGGATAACCCCTTCAAAGGGCGAACTGAAGATTCCTGACGGATGGCCCCGGCCGGCGGTGACAAGGTTGCCTTGGGAGCAGGAACGACAATGGTTTTGAGGCCCCTCGGCACTACCGGCATCCAGGTCAGTCCACTCGGCTTGGGGACGGTGAAATTCGGCCGCAACGAGCAGGTCAAGTACCCCAGTTCATTCGAGATTCCGGACGACAATGCGGTGCGGGATCTTCTCGTGCTAAGCCGTGAACTTGGCATCAACCTGATAGACACCGCCCCCGCCTATGGCAGTAGTGAACAACGCCTGGGGCGGCTGCTGCCGGGATCAAGAGATGAATGGGTCATTGTGACCAAGGTCGGAGAGTCTTTTGAGCAGGGCCGCTCCAGTTTTGATTTTTCCGCCCGTGCCACCCGCGAGAGTATCGAACAGAGCCTGCGCTCTCTGCGAACGGATTATCTGGATGTGGTGCTGATCCACTCCCACGGCGGCGATCTGGAGATACTGCGGCAGGAGGATGTGCTGGAGACCCTGCGTGATCTTCAGCGCCGGGGGCTGGTGCGTGCCATCGGCATGTCGAGCAAGACGGTGGAGGGGGGGCTGCTGGTGGTGCAGGAGTGCGACCTGGTGATGGCCACCTGCAACCCGGATTACAATGACGAGTTGCCGGTGCTGGAAGCAGCGGCCAAGGCCAACAAAGGCGTGTTGGTGAAGAAGGGGCTGATGAGTGGTCACGTTAAAGGTGCGGAAGGTGTGTTTCGCTCCATGGAATTCATCTTCTCCCAGCCCGGGGTGAGCAGCATGATTGCCGGCACCATCAATCCGGCACATCTTCGCTCCAATGTGGCCGCACTTGAAGCAGTACTGGGCGAGACCTGATGCGAAACATCTACTCCCTGCTGCTCTACCTGATTATGCCGCTGGTAGTGGTGCGCCTTTACTGGCGCAGCCTCAAGAGCCCCGCTTATCGGGAGCGCTGGCTGGAGCGGTTTGGGTGGTTTGACTCGCCGGTCAGTGACGGCTGCATCTGGCTGCACGCGGTCTCAGTGGGTGAGGTACAGGCGGCAGCCCAGCTGGTGAGGCGGCTTCTTGCCGACTATCCTGAATTGCCGCTGGTGATCACCACCACGACCCCGACCGGGGCGAAGCAGGTTGAATCGTTGTTCGGCAAGGACGTGTTCCACCACTATGCGCCCTACGATGCGCCGTTGGTGGTAAAAACCTTCTTCGACAGACTTCAGCCCCGGTTGCTGATCCTGATGGAGACGGAGATCTGGCCCAATCTGCTGCATGAATGTCGGCAGAGGAATATTCCATCGCTACTGGCCAACGCCCGCATGTCCGCCCGTTCGGCGCTTCGTTATCGCCGTCTGGCCGGGCTGACACGGGAGACCCTGCAGAATATTTCTCTGATCGCCGCTCAAGGCAAAATGGATGCAGACCGTTTTCAGGTGTTGGGTACCCGGCCTGGACAGGTGGAGGTGACCGGTAGCGTCAAATTCGACATTAAGCTGCCGGCCAGCCTGCGGGAGCAGGCGGATGTGATGCGCCGGGACTGGGGTCAGGCGCGTCCGGTTTGGGTGGCTGCCAGTACCCATGAGGGAGAGGATGAGCTGGTGCTGGCGGCGCATGCGAAGGTGCGCGAGACCTTGCCGGAGAGTCTGCTGGTTTTGGTGCCGCGTCACCCCGAACGTTTCGACCGAGTGGCTGAACTGGCAATTAGTGCAGGGTTTGATCTGGTGCGCCGATCCGAGCAGTGTCCCTGTCGCTCTGAGACAGCGGTGTTTCTCGGTGACAGTATGGGTGAACTGGCCATGTTCCTCGGAGCTGCTGACATGGCGTTTATCGGGGGTAGCCTGGTGCCCCACGGTGGGCACAACATTCTCGAAGCGGCGGCGCAGGGCGTGCCGGTGGTGTTTGGCCCTCATATGTTCAATTTTGCTGAGATCAGCCGCCTGTTTCTCGACCGGGGTGCAGCCCGGGAGGTGGTGACCGCCGAGACGCTGGCAGAGGTGTCTGCCCGTTGGCTAAGTGATGCCAGCGAGCGGAGCCTGGTTGGGGAAAGAGGCCGCGATCTGGTGGAACAGAATCGCGGCGCCATGCAGCGGCTGATGGATATAGTTGCCCGACTGTTCAGTGAAACAGCCGTGTGATCAGCTAGAACTCAAAAGCTTCCGGTTGTGTTGTACTCTCCAGAGGCACCTGCTCGGTTTCCAGGATTATCTCTTCCCTGAACGTCGTCTCAGACTCACGGGTGATCAGCCAGGCCTCCATGACAGGCACCGTGCCGATAATGATAAAAAGTCTGCCGCCGGGTTTGAGCTGCTGTCGGAATATCTCGGCCTGGGCGCTTGTCGGCACAGAGCCGGTTACTGCAATGGCATCGAATGGCCCATCCGGACTGGGCGCAGCCATGGCGTCGCTGGTGCGTAGCAGCACGTTGCGAATCTCCAGGGCATCCAGGTTGCGCCCCGCCATTTCGGTAAAATCTTTATGGATATCGATGCTGACAACGTGGTTGGCGAGTTTGGCCAGGCATGCACTGAGAAAACCGCTGCCGGTGCCGACCTCAAGAACCTGATCCTCTGGCTGGATCGCCAGTGCCTGGGTCAGTTTCGCTTCCATGCGGGGAAACATCATCGACTGGCCGTGTGCCAGAGGAATCTCGATGTCGGCATAGGCCAAGCCCTTATAGGCATTGGGTACGAAGGCATCCCGAGGCAGGGTCAGGAACTGTCCCAGAACCTGTGGGTCGAAAACATCCCAAGGCCTGATCTGCTGCTCGACCATGTTGAAACGGGCCTGCTCAAAACCGTTCTCCACCATTGGTAGATCCCCTTTTAAGAGTGCATGAAAATACATATTAAAGAACTAGCCTACGTATTTTACTCTCCGCAGGCAAGGGATCAGATGGGGCAGAAGCGTGCTTCTCTTGTCCATTGCCCGATGGCTGGGCGGTCTGGTCTACCTTGTCCGCAGGGTTGGTATTTTGCTGATGGGATCAATTGCATTCGTTTGTCCCTCCTTTATACTGTTCTCAACGTAAAGCCAGCTAGGGGCGCCTGACGAACTCAGGCTGAGAGAGACCCTTCGAACCTGATCCGATTAATACCGGCGTAGGAAAGCTGAACGCCCACCGCGCTCGCTTTCCTCCGAAATAGTTAGAGAGCAGCCACCATGAGCGCCATCCCAGAAGATTTCATCAAAAAGACCGCCAGCCTCTCAGAAGAGGTGACTCGTCCCTTTCTTAAATCGAAGAAGATCTACGTCGAGGGCTCACGCCCGGATATTCGTGTGCCGATGCGCGAGATCGAACAGGATCCCACCGCAGCCAGCTTTGGCGCCGAAGAGAACCCGCCGATCACGGTTTACGATACCTCAGGCCCCTTCACCGACCCTGAGCAGAAGATTGATCTGATGAAGGGTATGCCCGACCTGCGTTCCGGCTGGATCGACGAGCGGGATGACACCGAGCTGCTCGAAGGCCCCAGCTCCGACTATGGTCGTATCCGGCAAGGCGATGCGGAACTGGCCAATCTGCGCTTTGAGCATATCCGTGCGCCGCGCCGGGCCAGGCCGGGCCAGAATGTCACCCAGATGCACTACGCCCGTCAGGGCATCATCACCCCTGAGATGGAGTTCGTCGCAATCCGCGAAAATTGCCGTCTGCAGGAGATGAGGGCCGACCCACGTTACGCCAAGCTGCTGCGTCAGCATGCCGGTGAGCCGATGGGGGCCAATATTCCTGATGAGATCACCCCGGAATTCGTGCGTGCCGAGATCGCAGCCGGGCGCGCCATCATCCCCGCCAACATCAACCACCCGGAGATGGAGCCGGTGATTATCGGCCGTAACTTCCGGGTGAAGATCAACACCAACATCGGCAACAGCGCCATCAGCTCCTCCATCGATGAGGAGGTCGAAAAGATGGCCTGGTCGGCCCGCTGGGGTGGCGATACATTGATGGATCTCTCCACCGGCAAGAACATCCATGAGACTCGCGAGTGGATCCTGCGCAACTCTCCCGTGCCGATCGGCACGGTGCCCATCTATCAGGCGCTGGAAAAGGTCAACGGCAAGTCAGAGGATCTCACTTGGGAGATAATGAGTGACACTCTTATCGAGCAGGCGGAGCAGGGTGTCGACTACTTTACCATCCACGCAGGTGTGCTGTTGCGTCATGTGCCGCTGACGGCTGATCGTGTTACCGGTATCGTCTCCCGGGGTGGTTCCATCCTTGCCAAATGGTGCCTGGCCCATCATGAAGAGAACTTTCTCTACACCCACTTCGAGGATATCTGCGAGATCATGAAGGCCTACGATGTCGCCTTCTCTCTGGGTGACGGTCTGCGCCCCGGCTGTTTGGCCGATGCAAATGACGCAGCCCAGTTCGGTGAACTGGAAGCCTTGGGTGAACTCACCAAAATCGCCTGGAAGCATGATGTGCAGGTGATGATCGAAGGCCCAGGTCACGTGCCGATGCAGATGATTAAGGAGAATATGGATAAGGAGCTGACCGACTGCTTCGAGGCGCCTTTCTACACCCTCGGCCCGCTGGTCACCGACATCTCCCCCGGCTATGACCACTTCAGTTCCGGCATCGGCGCCGCGCAGATCGGCTGGTACGGCACAGCAATGCTTTGCTACGTTACCCCCAAGGAGCATCTTGGTCTGCCCAACAAGGAAGATGTGCGGGAAGGCATCATTACCTACAAGGTAGCGGCCCACGCTGCTGATCTGGCCAAAGGGTTTCCCGGTGCCCAGTTA
The DNA here is from genome assembly GCA_016756835.1 of gamma proteobacterium endosymbiont of Lamellibrachia anaximandri. Lineage (GTDB taxonomy): Bacteria > Pseudomonadota > Gammaproteobacteria > Chromatiales > Chromatiaceae > QGON01. Next base: position 12,330 of record JAESPE010000094.1, read on the forward strand.
CAGGACAACGCCATGTCCAAGGCCCGCTTCGAGTTCCGCTGGGAAGACCAGTTCGCCCTCGGTCTCGATCCGGAGAAGGCCCGCGACTTCCACGATGAGACCATGCCCCATGACTCCCACAAGGTGGCCCATTTCTGCTCTATGTGTGGACCTCACTTCTGTTCCATGAAGATCAGTCAGGAGGTGCGGGAATTCGCCGCCAAGAAGGGGATTTCAGAGATCGAGGCCCTGAAACAGGGCATGAGCGAGAAGTCGCAGGAGTTTTTACAGAAGGGTGCGGAGATCTACAAGGAGATATGATCCACCAAGGTGGGCGGGGTCGAATGCTTGGGTAGGTTGGGTTAGGCCGTTTTTTTGGCCGTAACCCAACAAACCGCGCTAACCCAGCAGTGAAGGCGTCTCGCCACCCTGTCTGCGCTTGCCGCTTCGCCTGGCGGGCTTGTTCGCTGGACGCTGCCCGGTGTTGGCTGGCCGGGAACTGCTCGGCTTGCTGCTACTGTCAGACCGGTTTCCGCTTTTCCGCTCCTGCTGGGCATTGCGCTCCTGCCTGTTGCCGGAAGCCCTTTTACCCCGACCGGGACGCCCCTCATTGCGGCGTGGCTTGTCGGCCCTGCCATGGGTGTGACGGGTACTGTTGCGGCCATTGCGGATCGGCTCGGCCTTGATGTTCGGGTCCGGTTCGTAACCCGGCAACACTTCCTGTGGGATCGAACGCTTCAGCAGACGCTCGATATCCTTCAGCAACTTGTGCTCATCGACGCAGACCAGAGATGCTGCCTCGCCTTCGTTGCCCGCCCGTCCTGTGCGACCTATGCGGTGCACATAGTCTTCCGATACGTTGGGCAGTTCGAAATTGACCACATGTGGCAACTGGTCGATGTCGAGACCACGGGCAGCAATGTCAGTCGCCACCAGCACCCGGACATCGCCTGCTTTGAAACCGGCCAGCGCCCGTGTACGCGCCCCCTGGCTCTTGTTGCCATGGATCGCGGCGGCGCTGAGGCCATCCTTCTCCAACTGTTGGGCCAGCCGGTTGGCGCCGTGTTTGGTGCGGGTGAAAACCAATACCTGCCGCCAGTTGCGGGAGCCGATCAGGTAGGAGAGCAGTTCGCGCTTGCGCTTTTTGTCTACCGGATAGACGATCTGGGCCACTGTCTCGGCGGCGGTGTTACGTCGCGCCACCTCGATCAGCGTGGGTGAATTCAACAGGTTGTCGGCAAGGGTCTTGATCTCTCCTGAGAAGGTGGCGGAGAAGAGCAGGTTCTGCCGGCGATTGGGCAGCAGTGCCAGCACCTTGCGGATGTCGTGGATGAAGCCCATGTCGAGCATCCGATCCGCCTCGTCCAACACCAGAATTTCAACCTTTGAAAGATCCAGGGTCTTCTGCTGCACATGGTCGAGCAGGCGGCCCGGGGTTGCGACAAGAATGTCGACACCATGGCGCAGCGTATTGATCTGCGGGCCTATTTTTACGCCACCGAAGATGACGGTGGATTTCAACGGCAGGTGTCTGCCGTAGGTCGCCACGCTCTCGCCTACCTGAGCGGCGAGCTCACGGGTTGGCGTCAATACCAGGGCGCGTACCGGACGCTGCCCCTTGCCCTGAGCGTGCTGGTTCAAGAGCTGCAGCATAGGCAGGGTGAAACCGGCGGTCTTGCCGGTACCCGTCTGGGCGCCGCCCATAATGTCGCGGCCTTCAAGAATAACGGGAATTGCCTGACGTTGGATGGGGGTGGGTTCGCTGTAACCGGATTCAGACACGGCACGCAGCAGTTCGGCCGAAAGGCCGAGAGTATCAAAAGACATGATTGGGAAAAGCTCCGGATCATCACAAACAGGGCGTTGAGCCTTGCTACGGTCCAGGGATGATCTTTGGAAAAATCGGATTACGGAGTGTAATCACACAGAAAGGATGCAGACCGAAGTGCATCAGAAACGCGGATAGTACATCAACCGGACGCCTGAGTCGATTGCTAACTTCGGGGGGCGATAAGTAGGATAGGCTACGGAGTAATACACATAGTTTCAGGTTATAGATTATTTTTCCGCCGAAATTTACATGGCTATCGACCCCATCAGCACCTCTTATGAGACTTGATAAGTATTTAAGCAGCGTAACCCAACTTTCCCGTTCACAGGCACAAAAAGTGATACGTGCGGGAAGGGTAATGGTCGACGGAGAGACAGAAAAAAGCACGTCTCGGAGGGTTGTGCCGGAAACACGGGTAATCCTGGACGGTAACGAGACGGGCCAACCTGGTCCTCGTTACTTCATGCTGCACAAACCGCAAGGCTATGTCTGCTCCACCGGGGATCCCCAGCACCCCACTGTGCTTGATCTGCTGGATGAGGAAATAACCGGCGACCTTCATTTTGCGGGGCGGCTTGATATCGATGCCACCGGTCTGGTGCTGATCACCAGTGACGGCCAATGGTCCCACCGTATCGTTGCGCCGGGCCGTAAGTGCAGGAAGCGCTATCGCGTCACCCTTGCTGACCCATTGACGGCTTCAGGTGCGGAGAAACTGCGACAGGGCGTGTTGCTGCGCAACGAACCGCAACCCACCCAACCGGCGATGCTCGAAATTCTCGCAGAGAGAAGTTGTCTCCTGACTATCACCGAAGGACGCTACCATCAGGTCAAACGTATGTTTGCCGCAGTGGGCAACCGGGTGATCGGTCTGCACCGGGCCTCTATCGGCAACCTTGAACTTGATGATGATTTGGCGCCAGGGGCCTATCGGCGCCTCTCACTGCAAGAGATTGAGGTGGTGACTCGATAGACCGGTTTTCATGGGGATTGAAGGGATTCTTTGCGGTAAAAGCACCTTTTTTTCCTACGCTGCCAGCCATGGAGAGCGAAGCGAAGGCTGGTAGTCCCCGGTAGCCGCGAGGCCGCACTGCTTACCCGGCGTGCCTTGCGCCAGAGGGGAAGCAAAGTAGGCAT
>JAESPE010000095.1 GCA_016756835.1 gamma proteobacterium endosymbiont of Lamellibrachia anaximandri
TTCCCCTCTGGCGCAAGGCACGCCGGGTAAGCAGTGCGGCCTCGCGGCTACCGGGGACTACCAGCCTTCGCTTCGCTCTCCATGGCTGGCAGCGGATGTCAACGGTGATCAGATGACCGACCTGATCTGCCAAGTCTATACTGCTCAATTCATGATCGAGCCGGGCGAGGCAAGTGTAATGCTAGAAGCCGAGACCGAGGATGGCATGATGATTCGCGGTGAAGACAGCGTGCAAATCGTTCCAGACCACTAGGCTGGGCATAGCCTGTCGATCCCCCTTGTTGCCGAACGGGGGGTTCGGCTATTCAGGGGGCTGAATACTCCACTTAACACTATGGCATACGTCCTGTGTACCTATTCCACCGTCACCGACTTTGCCAAATTTCGCGGCTGATCCACATCGGTGCCCTTTAGTACCGCCACATGATAGGAGAGCAGTTGCAGCGGGACGCTGTAGACGATGGGCGCAGTAGAAGGGTAGATATCCGCCAGGGTCAAATTCTGGAAGCGATCCAGATCGATCTGAACGTCGTGATCACTGAACAGGAAGAGCTCACCGCCCCGCGCCCGGACCTCCTGCAGATTAGAGATGACCTTTTCCAGCAACGGGTCATTGGGCAGGGCGCAGACCACCGGCATTTCCGCATCAACCAAGGCCAGCGGACCATGCTTCAGCTCACCCGCGGGATAGGCCTCCGCATGGATATAGGAGATCTCCTTGAGTTTCAGCGCACCTTCCATGGCGATGGGATAGAAGGAACCCCGACCCAGGAAGAGGGCATGGTTCTTTTCCGAAAAGGCATTCGCCATCTCCTTTATCGCATCGCTGAGTTCCAGTACCACCTCCACCTGGCGGGGCAGGGCGTGCAACTCGTTGACGTAGACCTCTTCCTGCTCCGGGGTCATGCCGAAACGACGTGCCAACGCCAGGGTGAGCAGACGCAAAGCCACCAGCTGGGTGGTGAACGCCTTGGTAGAGGCGACACCGATCTCAGGTCCGGCACGGGTCATCAGCGCGGCATTGGATTCACGCACCAGGGAGCTTTCCGGCACGTTGCAGACAGTGAGGCTGCCGATATAACCCATCTCTCTGGAACCGCGCAGCGCGGCGAGACTGTCCGCCGTCTCACCCGACTGCGAAATGGTGATGAAAAGTGTATCGTCCGGTACCACAACCTTGCGGTAGCGGAACTCGCTCGCCACTTCCACGCTGCAAGGGACACCGGCCTCTTCGAGCCAGTAACGTGCCACCATGCCGGCATGAAATGAGGTGCCGCAGGCTATGATGTGGACACTCTTCGTCTTATCGAGCAGCGCCTTCGCTTCGTGGCCAAAACTGTCCTCGAGCAGATGCCCCTTGTGGATACGGCCCTCCAGGGTCTCGGCAATCACCGATGGCTGCTCAAAGATCTCCTTGAGCATGTAGTGGCGATAGGGACCCTTTTCTGCTGTGGAGGCGGAGAGTTCGGAGGTGCGCTCCGGCCGTTCCACCGGGTTCCCTTCGTTATCGAAGATACGCACATTTTCACGGGTGATCTCTGCAACATCCCCCTCTTCGAGAAAGACGAAGCGCTGGGTTACCGGCAACAGGGCAAAAACATCTGAAGCGATAAAGTGTTCGCCGACACCGATGCCAATCACCAGCGGACTGCCGGCGCGGGCGACAACCATCCTATCATTGTCATTCGTGCTGACCACCGCCAGACCATAGGCGCCAACCAGCCGGGTGATCGATTTCTGTACCGCTTTTAGCAGATCCTGTTCATCTTTCAGAATACTGCCCAGCAGGTGCGCGATAACCTCAGTATCTGTTTCGGAGGTGAAGCGGTAGCCCTGGCCTTCGAGTTCTTTACGCAGCAGGGCGTAATTTTCAATAATACCGTTGTGGACGATCGCCACCTGCTCCCCACTCATGTGAGGATGGGCATTTCGCTCTGCAGGCATGCCGTGGGTGGCCCAACGGGTATGGGCAATCCCGAGATTGCCGCTGACATTGCCGCTGTCCACCATCTCCTGCAGCATTGCCACTTTTCCGACAGAGCGGATGCGCTGCATCTTTTCCGCCTGATCAAGCACCGCGATACCCGCCGAATCATAACCCCGATATTCGAGCCGACTTAGACCCTCCATCATAATCGGCACTACGTCCCGCTGTGCGATTCCTCCAACGATGCCACACATAACTCGTGCTCCTGCCTATTATTTTTTGGGTTGTTTGACCGGACGATGCCAGCTGCTCACGGTGAGCTGCTTCGCTCGGCTCAGAGTCAGGCTATTGGGTGCAGCATCCCGGGTGATGGTTGAACCGGCACCGACGGTGGCGCCATCGCCAATTATTACCGGCGCAACCAATTGGCTATCGGAGCCGATGAAGGCATTATCCCCGATCACGGTCTGATGTTTGTTGGCCCCATCGTAGTTGCAGGTGATGGTACCCGCGCCAATGTTCACCGAATGGCCAACCAGGCTATCGCCCACATAACTCAGGTGGTTGATCTTGCTGCCTCTGCCCACAGTCGATTTCTTGATCTCGACAAAGTTGCCGACATTCACTTTCTCGGCAAGTTTCGTCTCCGGGCGCACCCGAGCGAAGGGACCTATGCGGGAACCTGCGCCTATCTCCGCATCCTCGATGACACAGTTGGGCAGAATCTCCACGCCTTCCCCAATGCGGGCGTTTTTTATTACCGCATTGGGGCCTATTTTCACGCCGTCCGCCAATTCGACCTGGCCTTCGAATATGGCATTGCAGTCGATAAATACATCCTGACCGACAACCAGCTCGCCACGGATATCCACCCGAGCCGGGTCCGCCAGGGAGGCCCCGGCAGCCATCAACTCATCGGCCCGTTGTCGCTGATAGTAGCGTTCCAGAAAGGCCAGCTGCGCACGGTCGTTGATGCCCATTACCTCCTCCTCGCTGGAGGGGTGTACCGACTGGACCTCTACGCCGTCCTCAACCGCCAGGGCGATGATGTCCGTCAGGTAGTACTCCTGTTGGGCATTGTTGTTGTCAATACGGGCAAGCCAACCCTCGAGCCTTGCGCGGCTTACCGCCATGATGCCGGTATTGATCTCGTTGATCGCAAGTTCTGCCTCGGAGGCATCCTTCTGCTCAACGATACTGGTGATGTGGTGGTCGCTATCTCGCACGATCCGCCCATAACCGCTTGGATTTTCAAGCTTGACCGTCAGCAACGCTAGATCACTCTTTCCCAATCTAGCCATCAACGCCTCAAGGGTCTCACCGCTGATAAGAGGCACATCCCCATAGAGAATCAATACTCTATCGTCTGACTTGAGATGGGGTAATGCTTCGATTACGGCGTGGCCCGTACCCAACTGCTCTTTCTGCTCACACCAATCGAGGTGTTGATCAGCCAGCGTCGACTTGACCTGCTCCCCACCATGCCCATAGATGACGGTGATTCTGTCGGGTGAAAACGCCTGTGCTGTCTCAACCACATGGGATAGAAGCGGCTTGCCAGCTAATGGATGTAGCACCTTCGGAAGGCGGGATCGCATCCGGGTACCCTGGCCGGCTGCGAGGATCAAAACACCGAGTTTCATGCATGCTCCATGATTGTCTGGTAGTTGGAATGTTCCATTTGTGTCCGTTCACCGAAACAAATCATTTCGGTTTCAGGATGTCCTGAAAAAGGATGTCGGCAAAAAACGCCATGACTTTAAATTCATCACAAAATGAGAGCAAATTCAAAGCCCAACACTAATAAATTTTTAATACGGTCTCAAAAAGAGCGTCCATCTTCCAGATCTTCATCGCCTGGTACCAAGAGGGGCAAACAATCCCTTCTATTCGTCTTTCTGAGTATAACGGCAGGGGGCGCGGAGCGCACCTGTTGGCGGGGAGCAATAGTGAAATAAGTGTTTCAGTTGATGGTTGGGTTCTGACCGGGAACACCAACACTCATGGCATCCTCTTTGGTTGCGTCACGCACTTCAACAATCTTGATGTTGACAGTGAGTGTCTTGCCGGCAAGTGGATGGTTACCATCAACCGTCAGCTTGCCGTTTTCAATCCTGGTGACAAAAAAACTCTTGGCTTCACCTTGCTCATTCTGCATCTGAACTTCAGCGCCCAGCTTGCGGAATTCAGGGGGCACGTTTTCAATGTCATCGGTAAAGGTCAGATCCGGATCATGATCCCCGAAACCTTGATCCGGGGAGAGGGTAAATGACACCTTATCCCCAGGAGAACGACCCGTCACCGCAGCATCCATGCCACCGATCAGCTCAGTCTCACCGCCGTGAATATAGTTGACCGGCAGGTCACTCTGCTCGAGAACATTGCCTTGCTCCTCGACAATGGAATAGGTCAGGGAGACAAATTTGCCTGTTTTTATCACTTCTTTGGACATAGCTTTAAAACCAAAAAAGGGCCTCTCTTAACAGAGAGACCCTGTTGAACGGTGCAATCAGAACGGTCTAGCCGCGACCCCTCTTGCGAAGACTTTCGATGGTGCGCAGCTGCGCAACCGCTTCAGCCAGCTCGGACTGGGCCTTGGCATATTCAAATTCGGCAGACTTGTCCACCATCGCCTCTTCAGCGCGTCGCTTGGCTGCCTGGGCTGCCACTTCATCGAGATCGGCGGCACGAGCGGCGGTATCCGCCAGAATTGTGATCACATGGGGCTGCACTTCCAGAATGCCGCCAGAGACAAAAAAGTGCTGCATCTCACCGCCGCCGGTGTCGACTCGCACTTCACCCGGCTTCAGCCGGGTAACCAGCGGCGTATGACGTGGTGCAATGCCCACCTCACCCATTACCGCCGGCGCATAGACCATCTCCGCACTACCGGAATGGATCTCGCCTTCGGCGCTCACAATATCGACATGGATTGTCATTGCCATAGCTTAGCACTCCCTAGAGTGGGATCAGACGTCACCGCCACGCTCGGCGGCTTCCTCGATGGAGCCAACCATGTAGAAAGCCTGCTCAGGCAGATGGTCGTACTCACCCTCGACAATCGCCTTGAAGCCGGCAATGGTGTCTTTCAGGCCGACATACTTGCCCGGGCTACCGGTGAAGACCTCCGCCACGAAGAAGGGCTGGGAGAGGAAGCGCTGGATCTTACGAGCGCGCTGTACCACCGTTTTGTCCTCCTCGGAGAGCTCATCCATACCGAGAATTGCGATGATGTCCTTCAGCTCCTTGTAGCGCTGCAGGGTACCCTGAACGGCGCGAGCGGTATCGTAATGCTCCTGACCCACAACGTTGGGATCGAGGATCCGAGAGGTGGAGTCCAGTGGATCCACCGCTGGGTAGATACCCAGTTCAGCGATCTGACGGGAGAGCACCAGGGTCGCATCCAGATGCGCGAAGGTGGTTGCCGGTGAGGGATCGGTCAAGTCATCTGCAGGGACATAGACTGCCTGGAACGAGGTGATGGAACCGGTCTTGGTGGAAGTGATGCGCTCCTGCAGTGTACCCATCTCTTCCGCCAGGGTCGGCTGGTAACCCACTGCAGAGGGCATACGGCCCAGCAGCGCGGATACCTCGGTACCTGCCAGGGTATAACGGTAGATATTGTCGACAAACAACAACACGTCGCGGCCTTCGTCGCGGAAGTTCTCCGCGATTGTCAGACCGGTCAGGGCAACACGCAGGCGGTTGCCAGGCGGTTCATTCATCTGACCGTAAACCAGGGCAACCTTGTCGAGTACGCCACCTTCGGCCATCTCATGGTAGAAGTCGTTACCTTCACGGGTACGTTCACCCACGCCGGCGAAAACAGAGAAGCCGGAGTGCTCTACCGCGATGTTACGGATCAGTTCCATCAGGGTTACGGTCTTGCCTACGCCGGCACCGCCGAACAGCCCGACCTTACCACCCTTGACGATAGGCATGATCAGGTCGATAACCTTGATGCCGGTCTCGAGAACCTCTGTAGTGGCTGCCTGATCTTCAAATGGCGGGGGATTGCGGTGGATCGGCATGCGTGTCTCAACCTTGACCTCGCCCGCATCATCGACCGGTTCACCCAACACATCCATGATACGCCCCAGGGTTCCCTGGCCGACCGGTACGGTGATGGGAGAGCCCGTGCTCTCGACCATCACACCCCGCCGCAGGCCATCGGTGGACCCCATCGCAATGGTACGTGCCACACCATCACCCAGCTGCTGCTGGACTTCCAGAGTGAGGCTGGCCTCTTCGATCTTGAGTGCTTCATAGACCTTTGGCATGTCACCGCTGCTGAACTGAACGTCCACCACGGCACCGATGATTTCAACCACTTTGCCCGAACTCATTTCGGTTCCTCTTGCCGCTCCAGGCGACTCTCTAATTGTTAAAAACTAATTCTGTGGCAAGGCCTGCGCGTCAGACCGCTGCAGCACCACTGACGATCTCGGAAATTTCCTGGGTAATCGCTGCCTGACGAGCCTTGTTGTAGATCAACTGCAACTCATTGATGAGATCCCCCGCATTATCGGAGGCGGACTTCATCGCAACCATCCGCGCTGACTGTTCGCAGGCACCATTCTCTACCACAGCCTGATAAACCAGGGACTCCACATATCTGCCGAGCAGGTTGTCCAGCACTTCCTTGGAATCCGGCTCGTAGATATAGTCCCAGTGGTGCTGCAGGTCTTGATCTGCCTCGGCGCTGATCGGTACCAATTGTTCGACAGTCGGATCCTGCGTCATGGTGTTGACGAACCGATTGTATGCCACATAGATACGATCAATTTCACCAGCGCCAAAAGCATCCAGCAATACCTTCACTGTACCGATCAGATCCTCAATGTGCGGCGCATCGCCGAGATGGGTCGCCTGCCCGATCACGTTACCGCCGAAACGCCCGAAAAAACCCAGCGCTTTGGTGCCTATGGTACAGAAATCCACTTCCACGCCAGCTTCGTTCTGAGACTGGATCTCTTTCGCCAGCCTGCGGAACAGATTACTGTTCAGACCACCACAAAGACCACGGTCGGATGAGACGATGATATAACCGACCCGTTTAACCTCACGGTCGATCATGAAGCTGTGGCGATACTCAGGATGAGCATGGGACAGGTGACTGATCACCATACGCATCTTCTCTGCGTAGGGACGGGTCGCGTCCATCCGGTTCTGGGCCTTACGCATCTTCGCGGCCGCCACCATCTCCATCGCAGAAGTAATCTTCTGCGTGTTTTTGATGCTGGCGATCTGGGTGCGTATCTCTTTTGCGCCTGCCATATCTCTAAAAACCCTATTTTGGCCCTATCGTGTGATATTCCAATGCTCTTTGGTTACCAGGTATGGTTGGCCTTGAAATCCTTCAATGCCTCGTGCAACGCCTGCTCGATCTCGGGATTGTAGTCCGTCTTCTCGTTGATCTGGTCGACCAGCGCCTTTTGGTTGCTCTTCATATAGTCGTGCAACGCTGCTTCAAAATCCACGACCTTACTCACCTCTATGTCGTTCAGATAACCTTCATTGGCAGCGAACAGAGTGGTCGCCATATCGGCCACACTGAGGGGCGAGTACTGGCCCTGCTTCATCAGTTCGGTTACCCGCTCGCCAAGTTGCAGCTGGGCACGGGTCGCGTCATCGAGATCGGAGGCAAACTGGGAGAAGGCTGCCAACTCACGATATTGCGCCAACGCCAGTCGCACACCACCACCCATTTTCTTGATGATTTTGGTCTGCGCAGCACCACCCACCCGCGATACGGAGAGGCCGGCATTGATCGCCGGGCGGATACCGGCATTGAACAGATCCGCCTCGAGGAAGATCTGGCCGTCGGTAATGGAGATAACGTTAGTCGGTACGAAAGCCGATACATCACCTGCCTGAGTCTCGATGATCGGCAGAGCCGTCAGAGACCCCGTCTTGCCGGTAACTTTACCGTCGGTATTCTTTTCGACCTGCTCTGCGTTGATCCGGGCCGCACGCTCCAACAAACGGGAGTGAAGGTAGAATACATCACCCGGATAGGCTTCACGGCCCGGCGGACGACGTAGCAGCAAAGAGACCTGGCGGTAGGCCCAAGCCTGCTTGGTCAGATCGTCATACACAATCAGCGCATCTTCGCCTTTATCACGGAAATACTCACCCATGGAGCAACCGGCATAAGGGGCCAGGAACTGCATGGCGGCAGAGTCGGCAGCAGGGGCGGCGACGATGACGGTGTGCTCCATCGCGCCGTGCTCCTCCAGCTTACGCACAACCTGCGCGATGGTGGAATTCTTCTGGCCCACCGCGACATAGATACACTTAACGCCGGTGCCTTTCTGGTTGATGATCGCATCGATCGCCAGGGCCGACTTACCGGTCTGACGATCACCGATGATCAACTCTCGCTGGCCGCGGCCGACTGGCACCATGGCGTCGATGGCCTTGATACCTGTCTGCACCGGCTGATCAACCGATTTACGGGAGATAACACCGGGGGCTACCTTTTCGAGGGTCGCGGTTTCTGTGGTTTCCACAGCGCCCTTGCCGTCGACCGGACTGCCCAGAGCGTCAACCACTCGACCCAGCAGGCCTTCACCCACCGGCACTTCGAGTACGCGGCCGGTACACTTGACCGCATCACCCTCGGTGAGATGTTTGTAGTCACCCAATACCACGGCGCCGACTGAGTCGCGCTCCAGGTTGAGGGTCAGACCGAAAGTATTCCCCGGGAACTCCAGCATCTCGTAAGACATGGCGTCCTCGAGACCGTGGATGCGGGCGATACCGTCGGTAAGACTGATAATCGTGCCCTCGTTACGGGCCTCGGTCTTAAGATCGAATTTCTCGATCTTGCTTTTGATCAGTTCGCTGATCTCGGATGGATTGAGTTGCATGATGGCTTCTCGCTTAGATTCCCAATTCGTTCGCCAGTTGCTGCAGTTGTCCCCGGACGGATCCGTCGATAACCATGTCGCCAGCGCGGATGTGGATGCCGCCGATCAGATCGGTGTTCTTTTCGCTGGTGATGGTGACATCACGTCCGAGTTTGGCCTTCAAGGCCCCGGCAATATGTTTTTCCTGGACAGTGTTGAGTGCGAAGGCGGAAGTGATATGTACCTTAAGTACACGCTCGCGTTCTGCCTTCAGCAGTTCAAACACCTCGACGATCTCCGGCAGAACCGCAAGACGTCCATTCTGCACCAGGAGCTTGACCAGGTTTGAACCCTCTTCGTTCAGACGTCCGCCACCGATCTCCAGCATCAATTCGGTCAGCTGTTGACGATCAAACAGCGGATCCTTGATGACACCGACCATGGTCGAATCCTGAACAACCGCAGCCAACAACCCCAACATCTCGGACCAGAGGTCGAGTTTATCGGTCTCTTCGGCGCGGGCAAAAACGGCTTCCGCGTAAGGACGGGCAATAGTGGTAGCTTCTCCTGCCATAGCGGTGCCCTAGATCTCTTTGGCCAGACCGTCGACGATATCTCTATGCGTCTCGGCGTTGATCTCTTTCTTCAGGATCTTCTCCGCACCGGCAATAGCCAGTTCGGCAACCTTTCCACGCAACTGTTCGCGTGCTCGATTGGTCTCCTGTTCGATCTCCGCCTGCGCAGCGGTCAGGATTCGCTCCCCTTCGGTACGGGCGCTCCCCTTCGCTTCGTCTACAATTTCAGCGCCTCGCTTCTGCGCCTGGGCAACGATCTCCGCCGCCTGGGCTTTCGCTTCGTGAAGCACGCCCTTGGCACGCTCTTTCGCAAGCTCCTGTTCATGCTGCCCACGTTCTGCTGCAGCAAGACCGTCGGCTATCTCTTTTTTACGCACTTCAAGCGCGCCCATGATCGGGGTCCAGACGAATTTCATCGTGAACCACACGAACACCATAAAAGAGAGCAGCTGACCAATCAGAGTCAGATTGATATTCATCCCGGAATTACCTCGTATTTGACGAGATGATAGTCGGTTCGATTATCGGTCGGATCATCCGGCGACAGCGAACAGCACGTACATGGCCAGACCCACAGCGATCATGGGTACCGCGTCGACAAGACCCATGACGATGAAGAACTGGGTACGCAGCATGGGAATCAGCTCAGGCTGACGTGCAGCACCTTCCAGAAAGCGGCCACCCAGAACGCCGATGCCCACAGCGGCACCCAAGGCACCCAGGCCCATCATCAGTGCGCCGGCAATATACAGCAGTGCATTTTCCATTTTGGTCTCCCGTTTAATAAACCAAATAGTAGTAAAAGATATTGTTAAGAATCAGTGCTCGTTATGAGCCATATCCAGGTAGACGATCGTCAGGGTCATAAAGATGAACGCCTGCAGCGTGATAATCAGGATATGAAAAATCGCCCAGCCCAACTGAAGGGCGCCGCCAAACAGGCCGAGAACCAAGCCGGCGTTATACATGATGGCGATCAGGATAAAGATCATCTCACCCGCGTACATGTTGCCGAAAAGTCGCAAGGCGAGAGAGATCGGCTTGGCGATCAGACTGACGAATTCGAGGATAAAGTTGATCGGAATAAACAGCAGCTTCAAAGCCGGATTCTTGGAAGAGAATGGCTGTAGAGTCAACTCGCCGACAAAGCCCCCGACACCCTTGATTTTGATGCTGTAGAAGAGAACCAGAGCGAACACACCAATCGCCATGCCGAAGGTGGCGTTGGGATCGGTGGAAGGTACCACTTTCATAAAGTGAATGCCCAAAAGCTCCGATAACTTGGGAATAACATCCACAGGCACCAGATCCATCAGATTCTGCAGGAAAATCCAGATGAAGATCGTCAATGCAAGGGGCGCCACCAGGCTGTTTCTGCCGCTGAAGGAACCACGCACGCTGGTATCGATAAACTCAACAATCCATTCGGCAAAATTCACCAGGCCATCGGGAACACCGGTGGTTGCACCTTTGGCCGCGCGCGTAAAGAAGTAGAGGAAGGCGACGCCCAACAGGATGGACCAGAACATGGTGTCCACGTGGATCGCCCAGAAACCCATTGCCTTGGCTTCTGCCGCATCGTGCGCAAAAGCCCAGGACCCATCCGGCGTCTTACCGAAGGTCAGGTTTGTCAGATGGTGTCTGATGTATTCGCTTGAGGTCAGGGTATCGCCGGCCATTATCTTCTTTTTAACCTGGACTTCATTTGATCAGTGTAGATTAGCACAAACAGGGGAGCCACGACCTGAACAAACAGGTAACTCCCCAGCATGGCACCGATGCTCAATGGTTTTATCCAGAAAACCACCACGCCGAACAGTATTCCTGTTAGCAGGATTTTCTGCAACTCTGAGCCGTACATTTTCGCAAGCATCCTGCCTGGCTCCTGCGCCCGGTAGGTTACAAAAATTCTGGCTGCCATAAAACCATTTGTGGCTGTGGAAATTAGACCGCCCAAGAGGCCGGACCAGACATATACCCACCCAAAAACGCCGAGTGTAACAGCCACGGCAATTGAGGATAGTGTCTGAGTCAGAACTATGAGGCGAATCTGGTCGTTTCCGGCAAGCTGCATTCCAGTTTCCCGGCACCCCTTTAACCACTTTCACTTAGACGGAGAAGTATAAGTTTTTTTTAATATAGGGTCAAATGATAGGCGAATAAATTTAGAACGGCTATAAACCTCGCCTGCATCGGGCATGACTGGTATTTATGTCGCCACTGGACAATCACTCCATCACTCATAAAAAAGCAAATGATCTGTGATTGATGTGCATCAATGAAGGTCGATAATAGACTCGATTAAAAGTTGTTTTCTGGTACATATACAGGGGCACATCGATAGTGCAACTTACAACATTAGGGAGAGAACTGTGAATTTCGCTGCAAAAAATCTGTCAATTCTGTTTCTGCTTGTCGTCACCGGCTGCGCACATCAGATCAACCTCACGCCACCACTCAATACGCTGGATAGTGATAACCTGGCATCAATAGCCAAAAGTGTTGGTTACTATATTTCCGAGCAGGATAGGGCAAAAGAAGTGGAAACCCCTGGCGGTGGCGGGGATAAGGTCAAATACAAGCCCTACAGTGACTTGGAACCCGCGCTAAAACATGCGCTTGCCAATATTTTTTCCGACGTTCACTCTGTTCCCTCCCTCGATAACCATGACTTTATTCAATCAAATAACATTGCCTATATATTTGTCCCGACAATAAAAACAGACTCATCCTCTGACAGCATCTTGACCTGGCCCCCAACGGATTTCTCTATCTCCCTGCAGTGCCGAGCGCTGAACGAAGCCGGAGCCACCGTCTGGGAAACCTCGGTCGAAGGCAAAGGACACGCTGAATTTGAACAATTCAAACACGACTTTTCCCTATCCGCGAGAAAGGCTGCCAAGGAAGCACTGTTAAAACTTGAGCGGGAAATCAGCAAGGCTGAGGTATTTGAATGATCGGCCCTTTTAAATGGATTGCGCTGCTGCTCTCCGTTGTTTCCCTGTTGATTGCTGGATGCAGCGGCAACACCTTTGGTGTGAAGGAGGTTGCTTTTACACCCCCACCACTGCCAACAAGCGAACAAACTCAGATCTTTGTCTTCCGTGAAGACAGCGCTTTTGGCGGCGCAAGAAAGTTCTCGATCATCAACAACGACACCATCGTCGGTGTAGTAACGCCCGGCACCTTCACACATTACACTGTGGAGAGCGGTGAAAATGAGGTCGTCGCCTACATGTCACCCAGTCCGCTCACCCACTTCCGAGTGCTGCATAATCCCGGTAAGACCATTTATCTCTTTTGTCATATGGGGTACACAACTGGTATTTTTATAAAAGAGATAGATGAAGAGAAAGCCAAAGCCCTGATGCAGACATTCAAATATACGGAGATAGCGGTGAAGGGCGCCAGGGCGAAGATGGACTACAAGCAGTACTACGACAACTTGTACCGATAGGGATCAAAGCCTCACTTAATATGATCCAAAATCCCTTCCAGCTCGTCGAGGCTGTTGTAGGCGATGACCAGCTTGCCTTTGCCTTTTGCATTCTGCTGCAGATTGACCTTGGCGCCCAGGCGCTCTGAGAGATCGGTCAACAGTCTGCGGATATCCGGGTCATCTTCGGTCTTGCCGACCACTTTCGCAGGCGCATCCTGCTCCCCCTGGATACGCCGAACCAGACGCTCTGTTTCACGTACCGAGAGTCCGTCTGCGACAACTTTTGCCGCGGCATTGCTCTGGGCACGGTCTTTCAGGCCAAGCAAGGCCCGAGCATGACCCATTTCAAGGCGGCCGCTCTCGATCAGGATTTTGACATCCTCGTTCAACTCCAACAGACGTAACAGGTTGGTGACCGTTGTACGGGATTTACCTACCGCCTTGGCCACAGCCTGGTGGGTCAGTTCAAATTCAAGCAGTAACCGGCTGAGGGCGTTTGCCTCTTCCAACGGATTGAGATCATCCCGCTGGATATTCTCAATCAACCCCATGGCCATAGCGGCCTGTTCGGTGACTTCTTTGATGACCACCGGGATGGTATCGAGGCCAGCCTGCTGTGCTGCACGCCAGCGCCGTTCACCGGCGATCAACTCATAACGGTTGTTTTCGATCTCCCGCACCACTACCGGCTGGATTACACCCTGAGCGGCTATGGAGTCGGCGAGTTCCCGCAGACTGTCCGGATCGAACTCCCGTCTGGGTTGGTAGCGACCGCGCTGGATCAGATCAACAGGCAGATGCGCAAGATTGCCCCCCGTGCCTTTTTTTCCCGCGGAGTCATCCGCTGCTGCACTCTCGCTGTTGATACCGCCGAGCAGTGCATCCAATCCTCTACCGAGGCCCCGTTTCTTCGCCGCCATCTCTCTGCGTACCGTAGCTGTTTAATATTTAATCAGGATGCCCGCTTGCGATTCCGACGCACCACTTCACTCGCCAGAGCCAGATAGGCCGTCGCACCGCGGGAGGATCTATCATACAGTAAAACCGGTTTGCCATGACTCGGCGCTTCGGCGACCCGCACATTTCGCGGGATGATGGTGTTGAACACCTTGTCCTTGAAATGGGTGATCAGCTGGGTGGATACATCAACCGCCAGGTTATTGCGGGGGTCGTGCATGGTACGCAGGATACCTTCGATCTCCAAATCACCATTGAGATGGGATTGAACCTGCTTCACCGTGCCCATCAGCGCGGATAGCCCTTCCAGCGCATAGTATTCGGTCTGAATCGGTATCAATACTGCATCCGCGGCTACCAAGGCATTCAATGTCAGCATGTTCAAGGACGGAGGGCAGTCGATGATGATGAAATCATACTTGTCCTTTGTCGTCGCCAGCGCCAGGCTCAAACGTTTTTCCCGCAGGGTGGCGTTCATCAATCCCACCTCCGCTGCCGTCAGATCCGCATTGGCGGGCAGAACATCAAACCCAGCCTCAGGGGTTTTCATCACAGCCTCGTGCAACTGTACGTCCCCCAACAACACATCGCAGCTGGAACGCTCAAGCTGGTGCTTGTCCACACCGCACCCCATGCTCGCGTTGCCCTGTGGATCGAGATCCACCATGAGAACACGCTTCTTCAGCGTTGCCAGGGAAGCGGCCAGGTTGACGGCAGTAGTGGTTTTGCCCACGCCGCCTTTCTGATTCGCGACGGTAATGATATGTCCCATGAATTTCAGACCGGGTTGAGACTGGAGCCCGCTATGATAACGGGCAGAAGGCCGCTGCGATACCTGCTCTGTTGATGAAGATCAGAATTTCATGGTTTTTCGCCTGCACCTGAAAAGGAAACAAGATCCTGAATAATTAAACTACGCCCTGAAATGACCGACTACCTCTATTAGTACAGATGGAATTTGAGGTATCGGTGTGACTTCAATGAGTAAATGGGCGGTTATCATGCTGCTCTTGGCAGCGGCCAGCGCCACACAGGCCGGTATTATCTCCTTTAACGACTGGGACACTTTTTCCAGCAGGCTGGGTAGTGTCACCACCATAGATTTCGAGGAAAATGAGCGACGACGCTGGCGCTCCTACCGTGATCAGGCCCACTTTGCCGATGTTGTTTTCCAGGGCAGCGGTGATCTCTATACTGTGGATCCCGACTACTATCGCAGATTCTACGACTGGGGCTCCGGTGATGTGCTCTCTGACCAAAACGCTGATGGCCGCATCATCGCCTATCTTCCTCACTCCATCTATGCCATCGCTGCCAGCCATGGAGAGCGAAGCGAAGGCTGGTAGTCCCCGGTAGCCGCGAGGCCGCACTGCTTACCCGGCGTGCCTTGCGCCAGAGGGGAA
>JAESPE010000096.1 GCA_016756835.1 gamma proteobacterium endosymbiont of Lamellibrachia anaximandri
TTAGGGAGGAAAAATGCTCTACTATGCTGGCGGTCATGAGAAACTCCTGATGTTGTTTCTCGTAATGATCGCCTAGTTCATTGCATTTAAACAGGTTTTAATGCGGTGGCCCTGACCAACGGGCCGCATGAGTTGAATTGAGTTCAGGCAGTTAAGTGAGAGATATTCCGGGTATGAACAGAGAGAGTCGCGTCTGGGTAATGCATGTAGATATGGACGCCTTCTTTGCCTCGGTGGAGCAGCGAGATAATCCGGAGTTTCTCCATCGGCCGGTGATCGTTGGGGCCTTGCCGGGTGGTCGAGGGGTGGTTGCCACTTGTTCCTACGAGGCCCGTGCTTTCGGCATCCGTTCCGCCATGCCAATTTCGGAGGCCTGGCGCCGCTGTCCCGGCGCGATCTATCTGCGGCCGGATATGCCACGTTACGTGGAGGCATCCCGGAAGATCATGCAGCTTCTGCAATCCATCTCTCCGGTAGTGGAGCCTGTCTCCATCGATGAGGCCTATCTTGACGCCTCAGGGCTGGAGCGCCTGAACGGAGAGCCGGAGTCGATCGCATCGCTGACCCGGCAGAAGATTCGCGAGGCAGTGGGATTGGGCTGCTCAGTCGGCATCGGTCCCAACAGGTTGATTGCCAAACTGGCTTCGGAGTATCGCAAACCCAATGGTCAGACGGTTGTTCGGCATGAGGAGGTGCAGGCCTTTCTAGACCCCATGCCGGTCTCGAATCTGCGTGGCGTGGGAAAACAGACCGACAAAATCGTACAGAAACTTGGCATTCAGACAATCCACCAACTCAGGCAATACCCACTGGAGATCCTCAGTGCGCATTTTGGCCGGAAAGGGGGACGCCATCTCTACGATCAGGCGCGTGGGGTCGCCTCCAGCCGTGTTGGAGGAACGCAAGGGCGGAAGTCTATCTCCAAGGAGACGACTTTCAAGCGTGATGTCACCTGTCGGCGGCAGTTGCGGGAGAAACTGCGGCAACTGTCGGCAGAGGTGGGGCGTAGCGCCCGGCACAAGAGCCTCAAGGGTAGAGTGGTCAACCTGAAGATACGCATCGAGGGCTTTGAGACCCACACCCGTCAGTGCAGGCTGCCCAGGGCAGTAAATGCCGATGGTGAGATCTTCGGACACGCCTGGAAGCTCTATGAGCAGAGTGGTCTGGCGGGGCGTTCGGTACGATTGATTGGCGTCGGCATCAGTGATTTTGGCAGCGAGGAGCCAATGCCAGATCTTTTTGAATCGAGCAGGGAGAGAGAGGAAAAGCTCTATTCCACCATGGATGAGATAACAGATAAATATGGTATCAATGTACTGTCGCGTGGCATACGCAGATAAGTCATGGCAAGGATATGAAACAGCAACCGGGGCCGGCTCTCCCCCAAAATCCGAAGGCTTCTGTTTGAAATATGTCTGATGAATTGGGGCAGGGTGAAGAGATGCCTCTGAGAATCGAGGTCTGTGAGCAGATCGATGAGATTTCCGCGCTGCAATGGAATGGGCTCGTCAGGGATAACCACCCATTTCTGAAGCATGAATTTCTAAGCGCACTGGAGCGCCATAACTGTGTCGGCCCAACCTTTGGTTGGCTGCCTAAACACTTGGTCGCATGGCGTGGGGAAGTTTTAGTGGCAGCTATGCCCCTCTATCTGAAGCACAACTCCTATGGGGAGTTCGTTTTCGATCATGCGTGGGCCGATGCCTATCGGCGCCATGGCATGAGCTACTACCCCAAGCTGGTCAGCGCTATCCCCTATACACCCGCAACAGGGGAAAGGGTAATGACAGCGGCCGGGTTATCGCTTGATCAGATATTGCCGCAATTTTACCAGAGGGCAGTGGAACTCACTGCTGAACTTGGCGCCTCCTCGTTGCATCTGCTGTTTGTCACGGAAACAGAGAGCTGCCTGATGGGGTCACTCGGCATGATGGAACGGTTGGGTGTGCAGTTTCACTGGCATAACCGGGAGTATGGCAGTTTTGAGGATTTTCTCGCATCGCTGACGGCTAAACGACGGAAGAATATTAGGCGGGAACGTCGTCGGGTCAGTGAGGCCGGACTCCATTTTCGGGTGTTGAACGGCGGTGATGTGAGCGTCGATGAATGGCGGATTTTCTCCCGTTTTTATGCCAAGACCTTTGAGGAACGTTTTAGTCTGGCGACCCTCAATGAAGGGTTTTTTATTGAGATTGGCAGGACCATGGGAAATCATGTAATCCTGGTGTTGGCTTATGACGGAGAGCACTGTGTGGCGGCCTCGTTGATGTATCGCAGCAACACAGTGCTCTACGGACGCCATTGGGGATGTAGTCATGAGTACGACAGCCTCCATTTTGAGGCCTGCTACTACCAGGGTATCGAATACTGCATTAGAGAGGGATTGCAGTTGTTCGAACCCGGGGCTCAGGGAGAACATAAAATCTGGCGTGGCTTTCTTCCCAGTTTCACCCGATCATGCCACTGGATTACCCATGTGGGTTTCAGGGAGGCAATCGGCGATTTCCTGGGTCGGGAGGGACCCGCTATCCAGGATTACAGAGCAAATCTGGAACAGAGTTCTCCCTACAGGCAGTAGCATGAATGGCGGGGAATTCAGGGGAAAGAGTCGATGGTGCCGCCGAAAATGATTGTTTGATTGTGCTGACTGGTTGTCTTCAATAAACTTTGCCCAACGATACTGGTCAGTTTTCAGGCTGGTATGATCAACTCTGACTTTTTCCAGGATAAGCGATGGAACTCAATGTTACGACTCAGGTGATTCTGCTTGGAGGTATCGTTGCCTCCATCATGGGCTTTGTGGCGGCCAAAACCAATTTTTGCACCATGGGTGCAGTCTCCGACTGGATCAACATGGGGGATACCAACCGTCTGCGCACCTGGTTTTTGGCCATGGTAGTCGGCATCGTTGGTGTGATGGTGCTTGAAGGCCTCGGTCTGTTCAGCCTCGATTCCACCCGCCCGCCCTATCGCAGCAGCATGTTCCCTCTGGTCGACTACGTACTGGGCGGATTGATGTTTGGTATCGGTATGACGCTGGCCAGTGGTTGTGGTAACAAAACGCTACTGCGTATCGGGGGCGGTAATCTCAAATCGATTATTGTCTTTTTGATTGCAGGTACGATGGCCTACTTCATGACCCACACGCTCTCTGCCGAGACGGATAAAACGCTCTACTCCATTCTTTTCTTTCCCTGGACCCGCCATTTCACGCTGGATTTGCCTGCCAACCAGGATTTGGGCAGCCTGCTGGCTGTCATTACCGGCGCAGATGCCGGCATGCTGCGTCTGGTGATGGGCGGATTGCTGGCCACGATTATCTCTTTTGTCATCTTCCGCTCCGCTGATTTCAGACGTAGTGGGGAGATACTCCTGAGCGGTTTGGTCATAGGTCTCTGTGTTCTGTTTGCCTGGTACATCACCGGCAGCCTGCTGTTTGGGGAAGAGGGTACCTGGCTGGAGGCCACAGAGTGGTTGGAGGGTGATGAGCGCCCGGTGGGGATCGGTGTGCAATCCTTTACTTTTATCAACCCGATGGGAGAGACGCTTGCCTACATGGCTGATCCGGGCAATAGTCTGCTGATCACCTTCGGGGTTGGCGCCTTGGTGGGTGTGTTGCTTGGAAGTTTTGCCTATGCGCTGGTGAGCCGAAGTTTTCGTATCGAGTGGTTTTATGATCTGCGTGATTTCATCAATCACGCCATCGGTGCCGTGTTGATGGGGGTGGGGGGCGTGTTGGCGGTTGGCTGCACTATCGGTCAGGGAATCTCCGGTGTTTCAACGCTTTCCCTTGGATCAATGTTGGCGTTGGCCTCTATTATTCTTGGCAGTGCACTGACTATGAAGGTTCAATACTACAAACTGGTTTATGAGGATGAGGCGACTTTCCCTGCAGCGCTGTTGAGCGGAATGGTTGATCTGAAGTTGCTGCCGGAGCAGTTGAGAAGACTCGAGGCGGTTTGATTGCCGCAGCAGAAATCCTTCAGATGATGGAGATCGTCAGTTGGATCGGGCGATGGGTGATTCGATAAGATGTCAGGAGAGGTTCAACTGCTCACGACACCCCCGAAGCAGATAGCGATAGGTTTCAATCAGGTTGCGCTCAAGAGGTGTCAATGCGGGTGTAAGACGCGTGATCTCATGTTCGTAATAGCGAATTTTATCAATAGGCGCCAGATCCATCGGGTGGACAGGCGTCTCTTCGGCAGTGTATGCCAGTGCTGTTAGCGCCATTGAAGGACTCATACCTAAATCCCCTACTACTTCATGTACTGGGTATTGTGAACTGGCTCACAATTTAAGGCAAGAGTCGCAAGCTGGTTATATGAATAAATATCCGGTAATTTTCCCTGAAATTCATGCTGGCGGCTGTAAAAAATTTGTGTCGGTGGTCAGGAGGCCACTGAACAAATCATGAACTCGTATTTTGCGTCCAGACTTACTTCAGTGGCCCCTTAGTTGGCTGTTTTCTTGGCAGAGGTGCGAATGTCGGCTTCATTGGAACGCTTGATCGAAATAATGGCCAGGCTTCGCGACCCGGAGAAGGGGTGTCCCTGGGATCGCGAACAGACCTTCGAAACCGTGGTTCCCTATACCATCGAAGAGGCCTATGAGGTTGAGGACGTCATACAGCAGGGAGATATGCCTGGGCTCTGTGAAGAGTTGGGGGATCTGCTGTTCCAGATAGTCTTTCACGCCAGGATGGCCGAAGAGGCAGGCGAATTTGTCTTCGATGACGTTGTCTGTGCGATAAATGACAAAATGGTTCGGCGTCATCCCCATGTCTTTGCAGAAGAGAAGCCAGGGGATCGGCACCAGCAACGCCAGGCTTGGGAGAGCCACAAGTCACAGGAACGTAAGAAAAAAGCCGGATATAGTGGCTCAGGGGCATTACATGGCGTTGCCACAGCCTTGCCGGCGCTGATGCGTGCGGAGAAATTGCAAAAGCGAGCGGCCAGAACCGGTTTCGACTGGCCGGATATAGCGGGCGCCAGCCAGAAGATCGATGAAGAGCTGGCGGAGTGCCAATCTGCTATTCAAAGCGGTGTGAAACAGGAGATCGAAGAAGAGATAGGCGATCTGCTGTTCAGCTGCGTCAATCTTGCCCGCCATGCAGACGTGGATGCAGAGAGTGCCTTGCGGCAGGCTAACCGCAAGTTTTCCAGCCGTTTCTCCTACATGGAGGGCCGGCTTGGAGAGCAGGCGAAAACCATTCGGCAGCTTTCAACGGAGGAACTCGACCAGCTGTGGGAAGAAGCCAAATCGACAGGCGCAGGACAGAGAACAACATGAAAAGAGAGATGAAGGAAGCAGAGGGATACCTGCGGCATATCAGGGACTGCAATCACTGGAATCCGGAGAATTTCCGGCCACTCTTTATCGATGACAGGCTTGTCGGCAGGCTGAAGCCGAAGATGGTGAAAGCGCTCGCTCAGTGGCCGAATCTATTTTCTATAAGTGAAAATCGTGTCAATTTCACCTGCGAAATCAGTGGGATGGATGATCGTACTCAGGCGCTGGACGAAATAGTGAATGCACTCGTGGAGCAGGGGGTCATCTCCCATAGTCATGGGGAAAGATATCCCGTTACTGCATCTGGCCGGGAGGATGCCTTCGCAACCATTGACCGGACAGCGGCCCCCTATTTTGGTCTCCGTGCCTACGGCCAGCATCTGAATGGTTATGTGCGGAGTGGGGAAGGCATCAAACTCTGGATTGCCCGGCGAGCCTCGGATCGCAAGATCTATCCAGGTAAACTGGACAATATGGTGGCTGGCGGTCTGCCGCAGAGCCTGAGTCTTGCGGAGAATCTGCAGAAGGAGTGTTGGGAAGAGGCTGCGGTACCCTGTGAACTGGCTCTCAGCGCGATTCCTGTTGGCGCACTAACCTATTGTCGGGAAACGGAAACAGGATTAAAACCGGATACGCTATACTGCTATGATCTGAAGCTGCCTGAGGATTTCGTGCCGCAAAACACAGACGGTGAAGTTGAGGCTTTCTACCTCATGAATCTGGAAGAGGTAGCGCGGATCGTGAGGCAAACCGATGAGTTCAAATTGAACTGTAATCTGGTCGTTATCGATTTTATGATCAGGCACGGTTTTTTGTCCCCCGGTGTGCCGGACTATCTGGAGATCGTTGAGGGATTGCATGAGAAGTTGTAACACTTTTCGAAAAGCGTCTTGATTCCTCCATAGAGTGGCACAAGATTTTATGAAGCCAACAATAGACTCTCAGGAACCTGCACTGCAGGATTGAGGTCGAACGTAAAGTTGATATGTTTTTTTCAGCGGCCTGCTGAATTTTGATCCCATACAGGTGGATGAATGATTTTTTTTAGGAAGAGTGTCTACACCCTGCTTGCGCTGTTCCTCGCGTCTTCACAGGCGTGGGGAGAAAGGCGTGTCCTGCCACTCGATGAGCTCGAGCCAACTCAGCAACACCGTCAGTCCACCATGATCATTTTGAAGGTGATAAACAAGTATCACTACAAGAAAGTGAAACTGGACGATGAGATGTCGGGGCAGCTTCTGGATCGTTACCTCGTTTCGCTCGACCCCAACCGATCATTTTTTACTGCCAAAGATGTCGAAGGGATCTCCCTGTATCAGGATAAACTCGATAACTATCTGCTGAATGCCAGGCTGGAACCGGCATTTGCGATATTCCGCATCTACCGGAAGCGGGTCGATGAGGCGGTCGAAACTGCACTCAAGCTGGTTGACATCGGCTTCGATTTTTCGATTGATGAGGTCTACCAGTTCGACAGGGAAGATGCGCCATGGGCTCAAACCCGGACCGAATTGAAGGACATATGGCGCAAACGGGTCAAAAATGACTTTCTGAACCTGCGTTTGACCGGAAAGGAAGACGATGAGATTCGTAAAACCCTGAAAGAACGCTATGCAGGGCTTCAGCGCAGGATCAGCCAGTTTGATTCAAACGACATCTATCAGGCTTTCATCAACGCCTACACCTTGAGCCTGGAACCTCATACCAGCTATATGTCGCCCAGCACCTCAGAGAACTTTGATATCAGTATGCGCCTCTCTCTGGAAGGCATAGGGGCTGTACTGCGCATGGATGACGAGTTCACTGTGGTACAGAAAACAGTGGCCGGAGGCCCCGCGAAATTTAGCGGAGATGTGCATGCCGGTGACAGGATTGTCGGTGTTGGCCAGGGGCTTGAGGGCGACATCCTCGACATTATCGGCTGGCGCCTGCAGGATGTGGTGGAAAAGATTCGTGGGCCCAAGGGTACGGTCGTACGACTGCTGATTCTGCCGAAAGATGCCGGTTCCGGCGGCAAAACCCAATTGGTGACACTGGTTCGCAACAAGATCAAGCTGGAGGAACAGGCCGCAAAGAGTTCGGTGATCGAAGGTTTGGAGGGGATGGGAAAGCTGCGCATCGGCGTGATTGAGGTGCCGACATTCTATCGGGATTTTGCGGCGGAAGGGCGAGGTGATGAGAATTTTCGCAGTACCACGAGAGACGTGCATAAGCTGATTGCTGAGTTGAAAAAAACTGGTGTGGATGGCGTCGTTATCGATCTGCGCCAGAATGGCGGCGGCTCCCTTTCGGAGGCGACCGAACTGACAGGAATCTTTATCGACACAGGCCCCGTGGTTCAGATCAAGGACGCTTTCGGGAAGGTCGAAGTGGAGCGGGATCCCGATACAGGTATCGCATACGATGGTCCGCTGGCGGTTTTGGTGGACCGCAACAGTGCATCAGCTTCTGAAATCTTTGCCGGTGCCATCCAGGACTACCAGCGGGGTATTGTCATCGGCGAGCCGACTTTTGGAAAGGGCACAGTGCAGACGCTGGTGGATCTGGGGCGTTTTGTACCGAGCAATAAGGATGACCTCGGCAGACTAAGGCTGACTATGGCGCAATTTTTCCGCATCAACGGCGGCAGTACCCAGCACCGTGGTGTGGTTCCGGATATCCTTTTCCCAATGGCCAGCTACTCGGCCAAACATGGCGAGCGCTCTCTGGATAATGCGCTACCTTGGGCGCAGATCAAGGCAGCCCGCTACGTCCCAAAAGGGGTTAACGCAGTCTCCCACCTGTTGGATCGCCATAAGGGCCGAATCTCTAAAGATGCCGGCTTCCAGATGCTGCTTGAGCAGGAGAAGCGTATCCAGGAGATTGAAGACCGTACCGAAATCACCTTACTGGAGAGTCAACGCAAACTAGAGTGGGATCAGCGTGAAAAGGCGCGGATGGACCATAAAAACCGTTTCCGTATCGCAAGCGGAATGGAGTCCATCAAAACGGATCGTGACCGGGAGGACCATGATGACGAAGCCGATAAAGCAGAGAGCGATGCCGCCAATCTGATCCAACTCAATGAAACCGCAAGAATTTTAGCGGATTCGATTCATTTGCGGGCGCCAAGAGCCGTGATGCGCTAAATGGTCGATGCGGGGTCTGTTCCTCGGCAACTGCTCTAAAACAGCTGCACCTCCCCCTCAGCCACTGAACTCTGGGTGATCGCTGTCTCATCCATGTCACCGAAATGCTTGTCGGCGGTGGAGAGCAGTGCCTGCAATTGTTGAGTCCGATGCTGGAAGTCCGCTGCGTCGAGTTTTCCTGATGGACGTTGAATGGTGATTACGTCATGTAGATAGTGCTCCATCTTCCGGGAACGGTCTCCTATCTGAATCAGCAGTTGATTGACGATGTCTTCGAACTGCAGGGAGATGATACCCTCGCTAATGAGACGATGAATATTCTCGGTAATTTCCGTAATCGATTGTGATTGATTTGAGGCCTTGTGGTTGAGCCCCTGGATCTCATCCCACATCAACGCAACACTCTCCTGAGATTTGGCAGCAACACTCAGATCGGTGCTGGTCGCTTTTTCCACCGAAGCGTCGACGGTTTTGATCGATCTTTCAATTTCCGACAATAGTGAGCGAATCTGTTCACTGAATTGGCTGGTTCGCTGCGCCAGACTCCGGACTTCATCGGCTACCACCGCAAATCCACGACCCGCCTCGCCCGCCCGGGCTGCCTCGATTGCGGCGTTGAGGGCCAACAGATCGGTTTGCGCGGTGATGGTGTTCACGTCGTTCAGCAGGTTGCCGACCCCCTCAATCTGCTGGTTCATTCTGCCAAACTCATCGGCGATCTGGTCACTGGCGCTCTTGAGGTCAGTCACGGTAGTGACGAAGCGGTTGATGAGCTGTTCCGTCTCGATGGTGAACTTCTGTATACCCTTGGTCTGCTCTTTCTGATCATCACTCGAAACCAGCACCAGGAGTTCTTCCACCATCTCCTTTAGCTTCTCCCGTTGACCACTGGATTCGTGCTCCAACCCGGTCAGACTTCCGGAGAGACGCTGGGTAGCGCTAGTCATGATATTTCCAGCCTGCTCAATGGAATCCCGCAGGGTATTGAATTGCTGTGAACTTTTCCCCATTGCCTGGTTGGAGTTGACTTCATAGTCCCGGATGGCGGTTGTCAGAGAGTTGTGGGCCAGTAGCCTCATGCGTCTGTATCGAGCCCTGATGCGTTGTCCCCAGAGGATTGCAAACACAAGCAGAGGCATACTGATCAATAGCAGCCAGCGTGTGGTAGTCGAATCAGGTGAAAGAAATGCCGTGGCAGTTGCGATAATGAGCAGGGTTATCGCTGCCCAAACCAGTACTCTGTCAATATTATTTTTCATGTCTGAAATCATTTTCGCCTTATTATCGTAATACTATCGGCCAAAGAGGAATAAACTTCAGTTTATTATTTTAATGCAGTGCGGTGATGACCGGAAAAAATATCAGTGTTTGATAATAAACTGCGAGTTATAATCTCCGGTCTTTTAAAACGCCCTAAGGCTTGCGCAGGTCTTGTACAAAAAACTGGAACAGCGGCTGCTTCGACTAGTGCGGGACCGATCGACAGATCTCCTGCGTGGGGGACTCGTTGGCCTGGAAAAGGAGAGTTTGAGGGTTTCCAGTAGTGGGGGCATCTCCCAGGCAGCGCATCCACTGAATCTCGGTTCTCCCCTGTGCCATCCTTATATCACCACGGACTATTCTGAGGCGTTGACAGAGTTCATTACGCCGCCTTTTGCCGACAGAAAACAGCCCCTCGCATTTCTCCGTGATGCCCAGAAATTCGTCCACGATCATCTGGATAATGAACTGCTCTGGGCCACCAGCATGCCCTGCGTGGTCGAAGGAGGGGAACGCATTCCGCTGGCCCGCTATGGAACCTCTAATGCGGGCACCATGAAAACGGTCTACCGACGGGGACTGGGACATCGTTATGGGCGTGTGATGCAGGTTATCGCCGGTGTGCATTTCAACTACTCGTTGCCTGAGCGTTTCTGGCCCCTGTTTCAGGAACAGGAGGGGGATCAGAGGGATCTGCAACGATTTATCACTGAATCCTATTTCGGCATGCTGCGAAATCTGCAGCGTTTCGGCTGGCTGATTCCCTATCTGTTCGGCGCCTCTCCCGCTGTCTGTAAATCGTTTCTGGGCGGCCGGGCGACCAATCTCAAATCTTTCGATAAATACACCTACTACTATCCCTATGCCACCTCCCTGCGTATGGGGGATATCGGTTACCAGAACAGCAAGGAGCAGGGGACGGGTATCAAGGCCTGCTACGATTGTCTGGACGCCTATGTCGAGACCCTGGGGCGGGCCACCGAGACAGCCTGCCCAATCTACCGGATGATCGGGGTCAAAGTGGATGGCCGTTACGAACAGTTAAACGCCAATATTCTGCAGATCGAGAACGAGTATTACAGTACCGTTCGTCCAAAGCAGATTCCGGACGGCCTGGAGAAACCTATTCTCGCCCTGCAGCGCAGAGGGGTGCGATATGTCGAACTCAGGTCTTTGGATGTCAATGCCTTCGACCCACTGGGCATTGATGAGCAACAGATCTATTTTCTGGAAGCATTCATGCTGTTCTGTCAGCTGCTCGACAGCCCGTCGATCAATGTCTTCGAGCAACGGGAGATCGATCGCAATGAAGGGGCATCGGCTCACCGTGGGAGAGATCCTGAACTTTTTCTGCAGCGGAATGGCCGGGAGATACGTCTGCGTGACTGGGCGCTTGAGATCTGTGAAGCGATGCAGGCAGTATGTGAAATCCTGGATCAGGGAACAGGTGCACGAACCTACAGCAGGGCGCTTGAACAGCTTAGTGAACGGGCGCGGTATCCCGAGTTGACGCCCTCTGCCAGGATGTTGGCAGAGATGCGGGAAAACGGAGAGAGTTTTTTTGAATTTGCCCAGCGAATCTCCCATAAGCATCAGAAATATTTTTTAAAGCAACAGCTTTCTGCTGAACGGCAGCGGGTATTCATCGAAGAGGCGGAGCGTTCCTGGGAACAGCAGCGTGTTATCGAGTCGGCGGATAAGATCTCTTTTGCTCAATTTCTCGCAGATTACTTCTCCCAGCAGTGATTGACACACATTGGTGTCGGGGCTAACCTTTTCGGAGCGCCGATTTTTCTCAAATTGCGGGCGCTTGATAAATACCGCTAAAGCGAGGGTATCTGCTTTAGCCGCCGTCGGGCGGTTTTTTTGTTTAGGGAGCCTCTGATCAAGTCATGAACTCGTATCTTGTGCCCAGAATATCCAGCTTCTGCGTTGCAAATCTTCGCAATAGCCAGCTATTACGTGCAATTTGCGCCTTGAATCTGAATATTCTGATTCACAATCTACTTCGTCCAGACTTAATCCGAGGCTCCTTAGGTCTTTTAGATCCGGCAGCACCCTTGTTGATCGCATTACGACAGGAGTAAAAGATGCCGATAGATGACCCAACGCTCTGGGAGTTTGCCACCCAGGCAATCCGTACAGGACACGCAAGAACAGCAGAAGGGGAGCATAGCGAACCCATCTTTCCCACCTCCAGCTTTGTTTTCAGCAGTGCTGCGGAGGCGGCGGCAAGATTCAGCGGAGATGAACCGGGCAATATCTACGCACGCTTTACCAATCCTACAGTGCGCACCTTTGAAGAGCGCTTGGCGGCGCTGGAGGGGGGCGAATCCTGTGTCGCCACCGCTTCCGGTATGGCGGCAATTCTTGCCACCTGCATGGGCCTGCTCGAAGCGGGGGATCATATCGTCTCTTCACGCAGCGTTTTCGGAACCACCACGGTACTTTTCAATAAATACCTGAGCAGGTTCGGCATAAAAACCAACTTTGTTGAACTCAGTGACCCGGGTGCCTGGGAACAGGCCATTCGTCCGGAGACAAGGCTGCTGTTTCTTGAAACTCCATCAAATCCGCTCACCGAAATCACTGATTTGCAGGCCCTGGCGGCATTGGCGCACGCGCATGACTGTCTGCTCGTGGTGGATAACTGTTTCTGTACCCCCGCGCTGCAACGGCCGTTGGAACTGGGCGCTGATATCGTGGTGCATTCGGCTACCAAGTACCTGGACGGACAGGGTCGTTGCGTTGGCGGTGCGGTAGTTGGTGACAGCAAACTCGTTGGAGAAGAGGTGTTTGGCGTACTGCGTACCGCCGGTCCAACCATGAGTCCTTTCAACGCCTGGGTGTTTCTGAAGGGCTTGGAGACGCTGCAACTGCGTATGTTGGCCCATTCGCAGAGTGCTCAGGTTTTGGCGGAGTGGCTTGAGTTGCATCCGCAGGTCGCCCGGGTCCACTATCCGGGATTGGCTTCCCATCCCCAACATGAGATAGCACTGCAACAACAGCAGGCAGCGGGGGGGATTCTCTCATTTGAACTCAAGGGCGGTCAGCCGGCGGCCTGGTCTGTGATCGATGCGACGAACATGCTTTCGATCACTGCCAATCTTGGAGACACCAAGACGACTATCACTCATCCTGCCACCACCACCCACGGGCGCCTCTCCGATGAGGAGAAAGCTGCCTCTGGTATTACTGATGGACTGTTGAGGATCGCCGTGGGACTGGAGAGCGTTGCAGATATCCAGGCCGACCTGGCTCGTGGGCTGGATGCCCTCTGATGGAGAAGGCCACAGCCGAACTCAAGATGATGTGGGATCAGCGCCACGCTGATCCCGACAAGCAGCCATCGGCAGCTGAAGTGCTGTTGGAGAACCTTCATCTGCTGCCGCAAACAGGAAATGCGCTGGATCTGGCCTGCGGGTTGGGTGGCAATGCACTGGAACTGGCCAGATGTGGATTGGAGGTTAGCGCATGGGACATCTCCAGCGTTGCGGTCGAACGGTTACAACATCTGGCGGCTTCAGAGGGGTTGGCTCTCCATGCGGAGCAGCGGGATGTGGAGCAGGACCTGCTAACGGAGAACGCCTTTGATGTGATTGTGGTGAGCTACTTTCTCAATCGTGACTTGATGCCGGCCCTGATTGCTGCCCTGAAGACGGACGGGTTGATCTTCTACCAGACCTTTACCCGCATTGCTGTCTCTGACACCGGCCCGTCAAACCCGGCTTACCGGCTTGGCGACAATGAACTCATTGCCCTCCTGTCACCCCTCTCCATCCGTTTCTACCGGGAGGAGAACCGCTTGGGGGATCTCGGGAAAGGCTTTCGGGATGTTGCCATGATCGTGGCGCAGCAGGTCTGATGCTGAACGCCAATTTGCGTAGGCCGGTTCAAGCGCAGCGGAACCGGCCCCCTTCCTGGTAACGATCAATTTCAGTTTGCCCGATCCGCTGCGCTTGATCGGGCCTACCGTCCGGAGCGGCGTCCCGCCGCAATTTTCTATCTAATAGGGTTTTCGCAGTATTTAGGTTAAGGCTCGGTTCAGTTTGCAGGGCGTAGTCTGTAATCAAAGGATGAGCCAAAGGTCTCGTCCAAATGGTTAAGACATCGTTTAGGAGAGAACCATGAAAAAGATCGCCATCACACTCGGAACCGTTTTGTTGGCTGCCTCCATGAGTGCAACCGCCGGCCACGGGCACAACTACCGGGACACCGCCAAGGTTGTCGATGTTGACCCTATCTACAAGACCATTGAGATCTCACGTCCTGAAAAGCACTGTTGGGATGAGCAGGTCACGCACTATCAGCCAAGACGTAAATCCTATACCGGCACCGTGCTCGGTGGCATCATCGGTGGCGTGGTTGGAAATCAGTTCGGTCAGGGTCGCGGCCGCGATGCCTCGACCGTCGCCGGTACCCTGCTGGGTGCCTCGATTGGTAATGATATTTCCCGGAACCGGCGCGGAGGACACTACACCACCACCACGGAACGGCAGTGCGAGGTCGAAACTTATACCGAGTATGAAGAACAGTTGGTCGGCTATCGTGTAAAGTATCGTTATAAAGGTAAGGTGTTCACTACTCGCACCAAACACCATCCGGGCAAGCGGATTCGTGTTCGGGTTGGTGTCACCCCAGTGGATGATATTTAATTCGTGGCTGGAAGATCGAGGCAATGCGCAGGCAGTACGGTTTTCCTCCCATGGCACAGGTTGAACCGAAATGCGTCTGACTCGAAAGCTGAACGTTATGTGGCTGCTATTGATACTGCTTGGGGCTGATGCCTCGCTGGCGGGTAATCGTATCAGCCTGGATCAGGCGGTTGAGAGTGCCCGCCGCGACAGTGACGGCAGGGTGATCTCGGCCGCTGCCAGCCATGGAGAGCGAAGCGAAGGCTGGTAGTCCCCGGTAGCCGCGAGGCCGCACTGCTTACCCGGCGTGCCTTGCGCCAGAGGGGAAGCAAAGTAGGCATCCGAGCGC
>JAESPE010000097.1 GCA_016756835.1 gamma proteobacterium endosymbiont of Lamellibrachia anaximandri
CCGGTGGCCCTTATGCGCTGATTGCAAGCGGGCATGTCTGCGACTATTGCGCCTACTACAATCCGGGTCTGACCAACGGTGTGACCTACTACTACGTGGTCACTTCGGTCAGTGGCGGTTCCGAGTCACTCTCCTCCAACGAGGCCAGTGCCACGCCGCAAGCCAGGAGTTCTAGAAGCAGGCGCTGATCCAGATGCCGGGATCTGTGTAGGAACGGGGAAAATGTTGATATGGGTTCGGAAACGAGTATCCGACGAGGTTAGGATCTAAGGACAAGAATAAAGAAAGGATTCAGGGTGTTGGGGCCGCGCAACAGCTTGCGTTGACCACCGACAGAACCGGTAACTTGCCGGCGTAATCGGTCAGTCCGTATTACCCGGCAGGCTTCCTAGGATGGGAGAATAGTCATGGGCTATTATCCATCGTTGATAGCTGAAGGCAGGGGAGGGCGTTCATTCTGGAAGCGCCACGGGCTTCTGCGTGCGTTTCTGGCCTACCTTGTCAGTATCACCCTGGTATTTCCTGCATGGATATTCTCTTCCATTGCTCCCCGTGAAGCCTTTGCATCGACTCCCCCTGATCCCGCTGAATACACGGTAAACAGTGTTCCTGGTTACTTTGTCGATATATCCACTACCGGCACCCGTGTGCTGCCCCAGTTGGGTGA
The DNA here is from genome assembly GCA_016756835.1 of gamma proteobacterium endosymbiont of Lamellibrachia anaximandri. Lineage (GTDB taxonomy): Bacteria > Pseudomonadota > Gammaproteobacteria > Chromatiales > Chromatiaceae > QGON01. The sequence goes on from JAESPE010000097.1 coordinate 668, forward strand.
TGAAGACGCCAAAGGGGCAGTCCCCATCGGTTTTGATATTGAGTATTTCGGCAGGCCATTCAACTCAGTCACGATCACGTCAAACGGCTATCTCACCTTCGGTATCGACATAGAACCAGGCAATACGCCTTTACCCTCCACTGCCGGCCCTGACGGTCTGGTTGCTGTCTTCTGGGATGATCTCGATCCCTCGTTGAATCCCAGTGCTGATATCTATTATGAAACGCAAGGTACAGGGCCACACAGGCGATTTATCGTTACCTGGAAAGCGATTCCGCTGAAAGCGGATCCTGCCTCCAGGCTCACCTTTCAAATGATCCTTTTTGAAGGCAGCAACGAAGTCCAGCTTCAATACCATTCTCTGAAAAATGGTTCGGGTGTCACAGGAACTGGCCGGGTCAGCGGCAGCTCCGCTTCCATCGGCATCGAGAATATCGATGGTACCAAGGGCAAACAGGTTGCCTTCAACCAGGAAGGCAAGGTCGCCAGTGGCAGTGCTTTCAGCTTCACGTTGGCTGGCAATGCTCATGAGGAGGGCAGGCCTCTTGGCGATCTGAATGATGATGGCATACTGAGTGTCAATGATCAGTATTTTCTCGCCAGACAGTATCTTGGCGACTTAGCGTTGAATACATCACCAATGCTCTCGTTGTCAGATCTTGCGCCCGACCCAGGGGCCGGCGGCAGGGCATTTGGTGACGGTGTTATCGACGGGCAGGACAACACACGTCTGATCGATGCGGTCATGCGTCGGCTGGATCTGAATCCCCTCATATCCGATGTCTCCTACATCACTGCAAACTCGGGGGAAACACTGACCATCTTGGGTAGCGGGTTCGATACTGTTGCAGGAAACAACTCAGTACGCTTTGTGAAAGCAGACGGCTCCGAAATTGCAGTCGATGCGGAGTCGGTCAATACAGATGGAAGTGAGCTGCTGGTAACGGTGCCTGCTGGGACACAGTTTATCTCAATCTACATTGAACAGGGTGGATTAATCAGCAATACCAGTGACTTTGCCATTGAAGGCTCACCGACAATATCCGCCCTTACTCCAGATCTGGAGGCGTCCGGCAATACCATTCATATCAGGGGATATGAATTCGGTTTTGCGCCCGGCGATAACCAGGTCAGTTTCAATGGCATCCCTGCGACAGTGGTCAGTGCTGATACAGGTGGCGCCTACGATGAACTGATCGTGACCGTACCGGGAGGCGTTTCAAGCGGCCTGGTAACGGTTACGACGGCAGGGGAAACCAGCAACGGGGTCATGTTTACGCTTGACGTGCCTCCTGTACTTGTCATTGAGACGCCGGATGATAAGGATGAAGTTACCGCCATCACGGACATCATCGGTACAGTAGAGGATGCGAATCTGGCAGCCTACACGGTTGAGATTGCAAGGATAGGAGGTGAGTTCAGTTCCATCGCCGGTGGACTCGACGATGTCAGTGACGGTGTCTTGGGACAACTGGATCCTACGCTGCAACTGAACGGCATTTACAGGCTTCGCCTCACCGCCTGGGATGAGAATGCAAACACCTCTATGATCACCAAGGACTTTTTGATCACAGGAAAGAACAAACCGGGTGCCTTTACCCTGTCATTTACGGATCTGCATATCCCTGTAAGTGGAGTGCCGATTATGCTTAATCGCATTTATGACAGTCGGAATAAAACCAAGGGGGATTTTGGCGTAGGATGGGAACTCGATATAAGTAGTGGTTCCTTCAGTCATAATCACCCTCCAGGTGAGGGTTGGTATTTTAGATCTTCGCCCCCGCCATTTCCGCAACCCTGCCAGCGAGTCTCGGAAACCCTTCCCCATATAACGGAAGTTCGACTCTCAGACTTTGAAAGTTACTACTTTGCGCTCGGTTTTTCGAATATGTATGCCACACTTGGCGGGTGCTATGCCGATGCGAATTTTGATTTCGTGGATGGTGTATCCAAAGGTGCAGTGCTACAGATCATCGGAAATACGGAGGTGTTATATCAAAACGGCTCCAACAGAGTCGTGGATAGTCTGGATGGCAGTCTCTATAGCCCACGGAATGTCAGGCTGGCAACGCTTGACGGAAGAGTCTTTGATTTCGATATCAATGACGGACTGACCCGTATCCAGGACAGGTCAGGTAATTTCCTGACGATAACTCCAACAGGCGTCTTTCACTCTTCAGGCAAGGCGATAGCCTTTGCCAGGGACTCGATGGGACGGATCACGCAGATAACCGATCCTGCAGGAAATGCTCTTGACTACGAATATGATGTCAACGGAGATCTCATAGAGTTTCGTGACCGGGAGGATAACCCGACTGAATTCGTGTATGACAGCGACCACTACCTAGTGGATATCATCGCCGACAGTGTCCAAGTGGTCAGAAGCGAATATGACGAAAATGGCAGGCTTGTTGCCATTGTAGATAGTGACGGAAGACGTGTTGAGAATATTCATGACCTTGATAACCAGATTGAAATAATTCTCGAAAATGGCCATGCACAGGTTGTTGAATATGATAACAGGGGCAATGTCACCAGAAGGGTGGATGAGGAGGGCGGCGAGACAACATGGACCTTCGACCCCAACGATAACATTCTTTCAGAAACAAGTCCTATCAACGGAACTACAAGTTTCACTTATGATCCGAACGGGTACCTCGTTTCGCAGACTGATCCTATTGGAAATGTTTGGAACTATACACGTAGTGCTGCTGGAAAATTACTGTCGGTGACTGATCCGTTATCGAATACAACAAATTATGATTATGACACTAGTGGAAACTTGGTTGAGATAGAAGATGCGCTAAACAACAAGACCACCTATGCCTATGATTCAAGTGGAAATGTCTTGTCCCTGACGGATAAGAACGGTAATGCCACTCAGTATGAATACGATGCATCGGGCAATAGGACAAAAGTTACTGATGCATTGGGTAATGAAGTTGTCCTTACCTATGATCTAAACGGCAACAGACTTTCTCATGCCCGGTCCGTAACCACCCCATCAGGCGTGGAGAATCGCACAACTGTATGGTCATACGACGCAAACGGTAACGTGCTTGCCGTTATCGGTCCTGATAACAATCAGGTGAATTATCAATATAATGCGGGGGGAAAGAGAATCGCAGTGATAAACCCGATCGGTCAAAGAACCGATATCGATTATAACGCGGCTGGCAAGACAACTTCGGTTGTATTCAACGATGGTCTGAGTGACAACCTGACATATGAGCGGTTCAGTTTAATAAAGGAGCATCAGGACAGGTCCGGGCGGGTAAAGAAGTTCAATTATGACCGGGCGGACAGGCCTGTTGAAATTCTGCTGCCTGATGGTACGCCGGGAAATGACGCAGACAATCCGAGATATGCCGTAGCCTATAACCCATCAGGATCGATACTGTCTCAATCATATCTCGGTACTGAAATTCAATATGAATATGACTTGGCTGGTCGGAGGACATTGACTCGTGATCCATTGGGAGGTGAGATAGCACTGTTTTACGACAAGAACGGGAACTCAACAGGATTGCGGGATGCGCTGGGCAGGACAGCGACGGCTGTCAATGATGCGCTTGGTCGCAATTCGGAGATTGTCTTGCCGGACGGCACCACGATTAGAAAGCAGTTCGATGCAAACGATAATGTCACTGCAACAATCGATCAATTGGGAAATGTTACTCGCTATGAATATGATGGCCTCAATAGATTGATAGCGGTGATAGACCCATTGGGTAATCGTACTTCCTATGTGTATGACGAAGTTGGTAACGTAATACTTCAGACTGACGCTAACGGCAATTCGACCAGAATCGAATACAATTCTTACGGACAGAAAACGGCAGTGGTTCTCCCGCTTGGTCAGCGTGCAGAATATCAATATGACCTTGCAGGCCGTCTCTTGAGAAGAGTCGATTTCAATCAAGACGAAATCAGCTACGAGTACGATGATTTCAACAGACTGTCCGCTACCAACTATCCCGATGGAACCGCTGTGGAATATACCTATACACCCGCGGGTAAAAAGGAGACGGTGCTCGATAGCAGGGGAACGACCAGTTTCAGCTATAACGTGAATGATCGCATACTATCACGGACTGAGCCTGATGGATCATCGATTACCTATACGTACAATGAAAATGGAACTATAGCGACAGTAACCACCCCTGTTGGAGTCGTGGAATACACATACGACACTAATCTGAGGATGAATTCAGTTACAGATCATGATTCGAATGCCACCACTATTGAATATGACGCAGTCGGTAACCTGACCAGGATAGACAGGCCCAACGGGGTTGTGGAGACCCGTACTTACGACGTAATGGACAGGGTAACCCTGCTAGAGAACAGGGGCAGTGGTGGTGCCGTAGTTTCAAGCTATGCATATACGTTTGATGGTCGTGGCAACCGGACATCGGTTATAGAACATACCGGGAGACGTGTCGACTATGTCTACGATGCAATTAATCGCCTGGTATCAGAGACTATTGCAGATCCTTTCTCCGGTGTAAGAGCTGTCAGCTACACCTATGATTCGGTCGGCAACAGACTGACCCGTAATGATTCGGAAGTTGGTGTCACCATCTATAATTACGATGAAAACAATCGCCTGACACGAGAAGAGAGTTCGATCGCCATAATTGATTACTCATATGACGAGAACGGCAATATTCTTAGTGAGGGGGATGCGGTCAATTACGCCATTGAGTATTCTTGGAATGCAAAGAACAGGTTGGCGGCTGCTACGGTTACGGATGACGCAGGCAATTCCAAAGCGTTAAGTTTTTCCTATAACGAGGAAGGCTTGCGGGTGTCGACGGAAGAGGATGGTGTGGTCAAGAAGTTTCTCCTTGATACAACGAGGACCGTGCCACAAGTGGTGGAAGAGTATGCGGCTAATGGGAGTAACCTGGCGTCTTACGTTTACGGAAACAAACTGTTTTCCAAGCGGCAAGGCTCGCAGCAGCATTATTACCTGCAGGACATGCATAGTGGTGTCCGGCAACTATCAGACGTTGCCGGCAGTGTTACGGATTTCTATGACTACGACGCCTATGGAAGGCTTCTTGGGAGTGCTGGCCTGACTGCCAATAATTATCTCTACCGTGGTGAGCAGATGGACTCGGGCATAGAGAAGTATTATCTCAGGGCACGTTACTATGATCAGAATACCGCGAGGTTCCTGGGAAGGGATCCCTATAATGGCAAGATCAATGACCCGGTATCACTCCACAAATATCTCTATGCCAATGCAAATCCAGTCACCTACGTGGACCCGACCGGGCAGTTCACGATGCTAGAAATGGCGGTATCCAGCGTCATGATAGGCCTTCTTCAAGGCAGCACAGCAGTTTATATGATGAACAGTATACCCAGGTTGGGCTATGGAGTGCCGCCCTGGTTATTCTGGGATGTCAAACTTACCAACGAAACCATTGGTTGGGGAGCATTCTCGATAGGCGGGATTCTAATAGAAGCAACATCGGATTGTATTCCACAGGGAAACAGCTGGGTAGGAAAAGACAAGGCGACATGGGAAGCGATAGTGGTGGGTGTAGGTATAGGCGCTGGAAGTGCTTCTGGTGCTATTCATTCGCTTGCTAAGCGATTCAAAAAGTGGGCAGAGGCAATCGTGGATCTTGACGGCCAACTGGATATTGGTGGTTCCGGCGGAGGCCTGCAGATGATAACGCCAGGAGACATTGGGTTGACTGCGCAGGCATTTGCAGGGAATTTCCTCATGTTTGATGCCGCTGTAGCATTGCCAGTTGGTGGCATTGGTGTGGGCCTTACAGTTATCGAGTCAGGGAATGCGCGAGGCTGGGGTGCAACGCCCCCCGATTTGACTACAACAGTGTTGAGCCTAGGAATATTCACAGGAATGTCAACTGAAAAAAATGCAAAGGTGTTGTCGGCATGTGGACAATAAGGTTGTGTGAGAGCGGTAAAGTGACAGACGTATCAAGTACAAGAGGCTTAGCCTGAAGGTTGAATATCGGGCGAAAGTGAGGATATGAGAAAAATGGCAATATCGATTAAAAAGGTATTGATTGCCATCCTCCTGGCAGGGAGCTTCTTTGCACCCTGGAATTTTGCCCAGCAATTACAGATTCGATCAGCGATCGTTATTCCCGGGCAGGTCGTCTCCATCCCTGTCGAAATAACACCGGATGTACTCGGGGTTCATGGTTATCAGTTCGACCTGGATGTGGTTCCATCGGCAGGCGCTCCCGTACCGACTATTGAATCTGTCAATAGTGGAAGTGTGGTAAATATTTCGGCAGATTTGCAAACACAACCCGGCACTCCTACGGTAGCCCCGATTCAAATTGGGTTGTTTGTAGCGTTTCCACCCACTGATCCTATCCAGAGTTTTGATGGCCCGGGTTCCATCGCTGATATCAATTTCACTATTCCGCTTAACGCAATAATCGGGCAGAACTATCAACTTGAGCTGAGTGATCTGACCCTTGTAGGTGCTGGCGGCGAGAGCATTCCAGTGACAGTGTGGGGGGGGACGCTGACCGTTGGCAGTACCACTGCATTCCCCGATACCCTCTCTCCACCTGGTCCTGTTACAGTGGGTGAGGGTCAGTCCGAAGCGGTAATAGCGACGGTAACCGGTGGCGGACATCCCATTCCGGGTGTCTCCCTGCAGTACTCAATAGACGATCCATCCATCGCTTCTCTAAGTGCCTCGCTCGTACAAACGGGCAGTGATGGTGCGGGTAGCGTAAACGTGACCGGGTTGATGGATGGCACTACCACGATCCGAATCTCCGCCTTCTCCCTTGGCGAGGTCACAGTGCAGCTCACCGTTCTGGGCATCAGCCCGATAATCACCTCAACACCTCCCCTCGAGGTAATCGATGGTGAAAACTATCTCTACGACGTGGATGCATGGGATCCCAACAGTGACCCGATATCCTACCAGTTGACGGTATCTCCAGTTGGTATGATGATCGATTTGAATAGCGGGATTATCGAATGGCTGCCGCCGGCCGACCAACCCCAGGCCGGAAATGAGGTGACAGTGGAAGCACGAGATCCCTCTGGCAATAAGGGCATCCAATCCTTCAGTATCTTCATTGTCAGGGATCTCGACAATGACGGCTTTGAGAGTCGCCTCGACTGCAACGACAATGATCCACTGATAAATCCCGATGCTCTGGAAATACCCTACGACGGTATAGACAACGATTGTGATCCCGCTACTCGGGACGATGACGTAGACGGAGACGGTTATCTCGTCGCAGCGGACTGTGACGATACCAATGCTGCGATCAATCCCGGTGCAACGGAAGTCCATTACAACCTGCTGGATGACGACTGTGATTCGATGACTCTGGATTACGTGGACAACGACGCGGACGGATATTTCACGCAGCAGAACGCGGATTACCCGCAATCCGCGGATTGCGACGATGACAATCCAAGAGTTCATCCCGGAGCGACTGAGATTATCCTCAACGGTATTGATGACGATTGTGATGCCGCCACACCAGACAGCCAAGCGAAGACCTTTGTCGTAATGATCGATCAGGGGGGTAAGATCTATTATGCAAAGAGTCATGGTGATGGAAACTTCGGTGACTACAAACTGTTGGAAGATATCGGGGCCTATAATTCCAGGGGCATCGCCATTGCTGATTTCAACAATGATGGTCATCTTGATTTCGTTGCGGGTGGAGGAAAAACCGCTGAGGTTGACTTCTATCTCTTCGAAAATGACGGCAGTGACAACTTCCTGAACAGAGGAATCGTTGTTGGTCATGACGTATCAGGTAGCTGGGTATACGACATGTCTGCGGGTGATCTCAACAATGACGGCAATACGGATTTTGTCAGTAATACCAATTCGAAAGATACAGTGGTCGCGTTAGGCGATGGGAATGGCGGTTTTACCTCGACTCTTCTGGACTTGGGGGTGACCGGCGGTGGAGTGGATCTAGCCGATCTGAACAGTGATGGAAAAATTGATCTGATCCGCAGCCAGTTGAGCAATGGACAGATCGAGGTCTTTATCAGCCGGGGTGACGGGAGTTTCGATCCGCCGCAGATCGTCGGTGATGCGGGTGGGAACACCCATGGCGTGGTTGCCGCTGACTTCGACAATGATGGTGTTGTGGACATTTTTGCCAACAATTCCGGCACCGGTGACGCAACCTTCTTCAAAGGCTTCGGAGATGGCACTTTTATCAATATGGGTATAGAGGCATCTCTCGACCCAAACAACTATAGTGCGTATGACGGCTACGATTACAACAACGACGGAAACGTCGATGTCGTGCTTACGGACCATACCGGCAGAAGCCTCTGGTACTACCCCGGGAACGGTGACAGCACCTTCGACAGTCGGGTCGAGATCAATCCCGCCAGCACGACCACTGATTATGTATTAGGCGTTTCGGCGCCACCTTATCGTGCTGATGGCATGCCTTATGCGATCATTCGACCGAATTCGGTTCATCTTCCGCTGGGAGGTACAGTCGACTTTGATGGCAGCGACTCCAATGACAATGATGACGGTGGCGTAATTACCAGCTACGAGTGGAACTTTGGAGATGGCGGTACGGCAACTGGAAGCACTGCCACCTATACCTACGGCGTAATGGAAGAGAACTACCTGGCAAGACTGACGGTCACCGACGATGAAGGAAAGATTGCTCATGGTTTTGCCCAGGTTTACATCGAGGGATCGCCGCCTGTTGCGAATTCTGGTGGACCCTATACCTTCGGAGAAGAGGTGGCGGCCAACGGCATCTACACGGTTACCCTCGATGGCGGTGGATCCATCGACGATCAGGGCATTGAAACATATGCATGGGATTTCGACGACAGTGACGGCATCCAGGTCGAATCAACGAATATCGCGCCTGTCCACGCTTACGACGCCGTGGGTATCTACAACGCCACCCTCACTGTAACCGACCACGCCAAGCAACAGGATACGGTTACCACGACGGTAACCATAACCAATTCCACGCAGCCTGATGCACAGCACGGTGGACCCTATACCATCGACGAAAACGATGCGGTTGGCGGCACCTGGACGCTGAACCTGGATGCCTCCGCCTCGTCGGATGACGTGGGTATCGAGAAGTACGAGTGGGATATGGACGCTACCGACGGCTTTCAGGTGGATGCGACCGGGGTGACGCCTGAAGTGACATACACGGTTCCCGGCGACTATACAGTGACGCTGCGTGTCTATGATCACGCTCTGCAGATGGCCGAGGTTACGACAACGGTAGCGGTGTTGACCGGAGATGCGCCGGATGCCTCCCATGGTGGTTCTTACGCTCAGACCGAAGATAATGCTGTGGGTGGCGATTGGACCGTGACGCTCGATGCGTCGGCCTCCACTGACGATTCCGGCATCTTCCTCTATGAGTGGGATTTTGACGCCTCGGACGGCATCCAGGTCGATGCCACCGGTGAGGCCGTGGACGTTACCTATACAAGCGTTGGTGACTACACCGTGACAGTGAGGGTCTATGACAATGCCCTGCAGATGACCGAGGTGACCACAACGGTCAGTGTCACTGCCAGCGGTGTACCGGTAGCGAATGCCGGCGGTCCCTATGAGGTCGACGAGAGCGATGCCAGTCACGGTATCTGGACCGTCAACCTGGACGGTACGGGCTCCACGGACGATATCGCACTCTTTGACTATGAATGGCGCTTCTCCCCACTCTTGGTCGATGACTTTGCGGATACCACGCTGGATACCTCAAAGTGGATTTTCAGTGCCGATGGCGTCACCCAGGACGAGCGGGTGAGTCTCCTGGGTGACGGGAGCAACTGGGGTAGCCGTTGGATCTATAGCCAGGAAACTTTCCCGCGTGAATCCGGTCTGGCATTCCAGGCCCGGGTGAAGGTGACGGAAAATGATGTTGGCGCAGGCTTTTGGGGTTTCAAGAATGCTAACGACACCTATAAGTACGATGAGATGCCCTATGCCTTCTACTTCCACACCACCGGTGTGATATTGATCTACGAGGACGGACAGAATCGCGGTTCCATGGGTTCTTACGTTCGGGGGATGGATTACGACATCCGTATCACCCTGAAGCTGCAAGGGGCAAGGTATGAAATCAAGGAGGCCGGGGCAGGGCACTGGACCCTGCTCTATGACTCCTCCTACGCGCGCGAGGAACCTTTGCGGGTCGGCGGTGATGTTCGCAGGGGAACTTTTGAAATCGACGATGTTGCCGTGCAGGTGGTCCTGGACGGGGCGGTGGTTTCCCGTAGATATTCAAGCGTGGGGAATGACGGTGTCACCCTGCGGGTGCGCGACAACGCTTTGCAGGAATCCTTCGACACGACCACCATTACCGTCGTGGACGGCGGAGCGCCCACGGCCGGTCCCGGCGGGCCTTATACTGCAGAGGTGGGCAGCCTGATCACCTTCGACGGGACCGGGTCCACGGACGAAACCGTTATTCAGCAATATGACTGGACCTTTGGTGATACCACCGGAGGCCCCGACGATATCGGATCACGCACTGCCAATCTGCCCTATACCGGCAAGGGTGCGAGGCCCCAGCACTTTTATCGCCAGACAGGGACCTATGACCTGACCCTGACGGTTACGGACAATGTGGGCAATAACGCCGCCGCTGCTACCACCGTCGAGGTGGTGGTCGGTGATCCGCCAACAGCTGATGCCGGTGATCCCTATCATGCCGCTGTGAACGGTCCCCCCGCCTATTTCGATGCCACCGGATCCACAGACGATTACGGCATCGTCGAATACCGTTGGGATTTCGATAGCCTGGTGGACAGTGATGGAGACGGTGATGCCGGCAACGACATCGATGCCGTGGGGCCGAGACCCTTCCACATCTATAGCATGGTCACGGGACAGATCCTGGACGAGACCTTCGACGGTAGCGTGATCGACGAGTCGGCGTGGATCCACAGCGGGGTCACACAGAATGATCGGATCAGCATCACCGGCGACGGGAGCTGGTCCACTCGGTATCTGTTCAGTAAGCTTAATGCTGGACGCCACGGGGCGAGTTACACAGGGCAGGTGCGCCCAGTGAACGCCAGCGGTGGCCAGCAGGCAATGTGGGGGCTGAAGGACACCAGTACCAATCACAGCCACACAAAAATGCCCCATGCGATCTATTTCACCGGTGGTGAGATCTACATATTCGAGATGGGATCCAACCGGGGCCTGAAGGCCGCCTACACACCCGGAACCCTCTATGATGTGAGGATCGATCTCAAAAGTAGCGGGGCCACCTACTACATCAAGGAGGCCACGGCAACCGACTGGATCCAGCTCTACGATTCAGACAATCGCAGTGACAGCCCGCTCAAGATTGGTGTGACCGTGCGCCTTGGGAGCTTCGAATTCGATGACTTCGAGGGCCGGGGACCGGATGCCCATACCGCTACCCTGACTGTGGAGGACGGTGCCGGGCAGACAGCCACTGATACCACCACCGTCACGGTGGCGCGAAACCTGCCGCCGGACGTGATCACCGTGCCTTGGGTGGCCCACGATCCCATCGCACCGCACGAGACCTACAACGGCAAGCAGATCCATCTCAAGGGCATAGTGCGCGACGCCGACCCGGTCCGGTATCAGTGGGACTACGGCGACGGCGTCTCCTCGGTAGTGACGGATATCACCGACCCCTATGATCTGTCGGTGACCCACACCTATCCCGATGCCCCGGAAGGCACGCCCTTCGTGGCCACCCTGAGAGTCTGGGACAGCCAGGATCAGGTGGGAGAGGAGACCTATAACGTCGTGGTCAAGAAGCGCAATCTGACCACAGAGATCAACGTTGCCATCGACGAAGGGCTCTGGTATCTGCACAGGAGCCAGGAACGCGCCACCAGTGACGGTTTTCCCGCTGGTAGCTGGAGCAGTAACGGAATCTATCCCACCAGCACCTCCGCCTCGACCCTACAGGCATTCGAAATAAACGGCCACCTGGAACAGGGTGACCACCAGGAGAATCCCTACGCGGAGAGCGTCGATCGTGGTCTCAAATACCTGTTCAGCCTGTTGAAAACCTATGGTATCGCTACCCAGACTTACGGTGAGCCGGACACCAACAGCAACGGACTGGGTGTCAGTCCCAGTGCCCATGAGGTCTACGCCAGCGGTATGGTCATGGACGCCATCGCCTCCAGCCGCAGCCCGCTGGCCCGCACGCTGACGGGCGGAGCAGACATTGTACGCAGGCGCTATTTTGATCTGCTCACCGACATGGCTGATCAATACGCCTGGGGTCAGCAGGACAATGGCAAAGGCGGCTGGCGCTATACCTGGAACGGTGGTCATGACAACTCAGTGTCCCAGTGGGGCGCCATCGGCCTGCAGGCGGCCCAGGAGATATTCGGCATCCCGATCCCGTTGTGGGTCAAGGAGCAGAACGAGCCGTGGCTGGATTCCACTTACAATGGAAAGGGGTTTGGATATAGCAGCACGGTGTGCAGCAGGGGATGCCGGGCGACTACTCCATCCGGCATGATCCAGCTTGCCTTCGACGGTTTCGATACCGGTGATTACCGGTGGTTCACTTCCGAGGACTATTTTGCCAGCATCTGGTCTGAGGCTGAACTCAACAGCGTTGTCTACACGCAGACTTGCGATGTTCCCGGTTTCGGTATCGAGACCTGCCGCGACTACTACGCCATGTACGCCTTCACCAAGGCGATGCGCCTGGGCAATCCGGAACCTGTGATCAATCTGGCGGCCAACGGTTACAATTGGTTCGAAGACCCCGATGACGGTATTGCCCGCCTCCTGGTCAATGACCAGGTCGACACCGGGCGTTTCCAGGGCGATTACCTGGTCAGCAGGGAATTGCGCTCGGCCTGGGCGGTGATCATGCTCAGTCGCACCCTGTTCGTGCAGCCGCCGGTGGCCGACGCTGGTCGCGACCGGGTCTGGGCGGTGGATCTACCGCTTGAGTTCGATGGCTCCGCCTCCTACCATCTCGATCTCTTCCGCAGCCTGGTTAAATACGAGTGGGACTTCGATGGTGACGGCGTCTTTGACGCTTCCAGCACCGAGCCGACAGCAACTCATACCTACACCTCCATCGACTACCCAGAGCCGACGCTGCCGCAATTGTTTACTGTCACGCTACGGGTGACCGATAACAACATACCGGCCCTGACGGCAACTGATACGGTAGAGGTTATCGTTGCCATTCCACCGCATCCACCGGTAGCCGATGCCAATGGTCCCTACACCTGCACCGCTGGGCTGCCCTGCGCACTGGACGGTATCGGCTCCTTCGATATCGACCCCACCGACTTCATTGCCCGCTACGAGTGGGAACTCGATGTGGTCTTCCCCTACGACTTTGCCGAGGCGAGCGGAGCCACGCCGAGTTACGTCTGGGCCACCTTGGGCACATATAACATCGGCCTCCGAGTCTGGGACAACGGAATACTCAACGACCTTGATGGTGACGGTGAACTGGATGAGGATGAACGCCTCTCCGACCAAGATTTCACCACGGTGACCGTGATCGAGAACCTGGCGCCCGTTGCCGATGCAAACGGCCCCTACACGGTTGACGAAGGCAGTACAGTGGCCTTGGACGGCACCGGCTCCAGCGATCCCAACGGCGACAGCCTGACCTATAGTTGGGACTACAACAACGATGGCGCCTACGACGATGCCAGCGGCCTGGCGCCTGCCTACGCCGGTCTGGATGACGGTATCTACCCGGTCGAACTCCAGGTCACCGATGGCTTGCTCAGCAGCACTTCAGGCACCAGTGTCACAGTGAACAACGCCGCACCCGTGGTCGAGGCCGGTCCGGACCAGAGCGGTGTCCTTGGCGATACCATCGCACTGGCTCCCGCCACCTTCACCGATGCCGGTGTAGAGGATACCCACACAGTCACTATCGACTGGGGCGACGGCACTACTGATGCAGGCACAGTGACACAGGGTGCAGGCAGCGGCAGCGTGGCAGGTAGTCATGCCTATGCCGCTGACGGCAACTA
>JAESPE010000098.1 GCA_016756835.1 gamma proteobacterium endosymbiont of Lamellibrachia anaximandri
TACGCCAAACCAGCGACCTGAACTGCGCAGGCAGAGTAAAGGTGATGAGAAAATACCCCGCCGGCAACTCTTTGCTGAGCTGTCGAGTTAACCACCGCTGGGTAGCAGCGTAGTATGCAATTTCCGCTGCATCATCAAATTGATATTTACCCATATCGATACCGACGTTTGCAGAAAAACGCAGTTAATTTTGGTTGAATTTAATATATAATATTTTCGTCACAATGGATCGAAAGGGAAGCTCTGTGAACGTTGATTTTATTAATCCTGTTATTAACTCGGTAAAGAATGTTCTATCCACTATGGGAAAGCTACCTTATATTGAGGTTGGCCAGCCCTATATCCCTAAAGAAGGTGAAATGTCATGTGGCGTTGTTACTGGTTTAATGTCAATGGTTGGTAGACGCGCTAAGGCATCTGTTGCCTTGTCGTTTTCTGAGCCTGCAATATTAGGAATTGCCAATAATTTCTTACCTGGAGAACAAACTTATATTGATTGCATGGTGACGGATTTAGTCGGTGAATTCACAAATATGGTTCTTGGTGATGCTAAAAGACAATTTGAAGCGCGCGGCTTATTTTTTGATATGTCACTTCCAATAATAATTAAAGGTCAGGATCATTTGATAGCGCATAATGCAAGAGCTCAAGTGATTAGGGTTCCACTTGAGTCGCAACATGGAGTGTTCTGTGTTGAAGGTGTTTATGAAGAATGCAAACTGCCTAATAGCTCCAGCTGAAATGAGCTTAGGCGCTAATAATATTATTTTTTATGACGAATATGGATGCAAATCAATTTAAGAAAAATATCGAAACAACATTTGATGATGTTTCATCTAGATATGATGAGAATAAGTTCTTTGCTATTTCAGCAAGCAGAATGGTTGAATTGGTGCCGTCTTGGGAGAAAATGAATGTTCTAGATATTTCTACTGGAACAGGAGTTGTCGCTATTGAGATGGCAAGAAAATATCGGCATGCAGATATAGAGGGAATTGATTTATCGCTTGGAATGCTTAAGCAGGCAATATATAAGGCACAAGAAGAAGGACTTGAAAATGTTACATTTAAACAATGTGACATTGAAAGCATTCCTTATGCAGATGCGGTATTTGATATTGTTACCTGTGGATATGCACTGTTCTTTTATCCTGATATGGAAGCTGCCTACCAGGCAATCTGCAAAACCGTTAAAAGTGGTGGAGTTTTCGTTTTTTCTTCATTTACAAACGAGGCTTTCAATCCTTATGCAGAGCTGTTTCTGCAACGGCTAGAGGCAGATTATAAAATTGAAGCACCATCACGTCTCAGAGAAAGACTCAAAACTGTAAAACAAATAGAAGAGTTAGCCGTGCTGAGCAAGCATAAACGTATTGATGTAGAATACCATCCAATTCGCTATTCCATCACTATAAGTGAATGGTGGTCATTGCTTAATACTACTGGCTACAAATCACTGATTGATCAATTGACTGATGTTCAGTTAACACAGTTCAAACAAGAGCATCTTTGGGAAATCGAAACCATTTCTGTTGATGGCGTTATTGAGCTAAATGTGGATACGATTTTTGGTGTTGTGCATGTATAGAAGGCAATAAAGACTACGCTCTTCGTTGAATTATATGGCACCGGGAGTGTTGGGGTTCTGTGTTATTTCAGTAGCAAAAAAAATCAGGCAGGTGGGTTTGATTTCTGCGGTAAGCCTAATGAAAGGGAACGGAGGGAGATGATGTAATCTCTCCGTCCGCTTTATTCTTCTCTGATGGCAATTTAGGATCTAGCATACACAAAGCCGTGGTAGAGTTTCAGAAAGGTTGGTTTATCAAAAGTGAAGTCCTTTGATTCGCTCCATGTGACCAACCTGCCAATTACGTTCTTCCCGCTATACTTGAGTTTCTCCACAACGATCCAATGCAGTTCATGGAGTTTGTTTGCCTTGTCCCAGCGCCCGCTGGTATCAATGGTTGTTGGGTTCAATGCGCGGTCCGCCAATTCCACCGCAACCAGCATGATGATTACCGGCTTGGTTATTGTTGCCCGGGAATAAATGATGCACCTATCCAGATTTGCTCTATTAGCCAATGAGCTCGGTGTCTCTTTGCCCGCTTTTCCAGGCCAGCCAATGGTGTCGTCTTTAACATCGCTGTATCCTGCTTTGTCCAAGAGCAATGCGATTTGCTTGGGAGTCGTTGCATGACTGGGATCACTGTCAAATTTAAAGTCCATTCCTCCCGATTGACTGCCTGGAACCAGAGCCTTGGCCTTCTGACGTATGGCGCGCAAGATGATGAAATCCGCCTCGGGAAGACCTTTGGTTTTCCAATCGCCTGCCTCGGTACGGCCCAGTGAAATATCAAACCCGAGTCCTCCGTCGTTGAGTTCGATTCGTCCAGTTCCTGTTTCCACCAGCTTGATGCCACACTTGGCGTATCTGAGAGGGTATCGCTTATCAAAGTCAAAAAGAACGGTTGTCGGGCCGCAAAATCCCAGCTGTCCCTGATTGAGCGTATCTGGCCAAAAGACACGTATGGCAAGCTGCACTGCTATTCGATAGACGTTGATATCGGCTTTAGGAAAGAACAATTTCGGTTTTACGCTGATCCAGGTCTTAATGTGATTTATTGCCAGAGACCTCTGCTTTTTGAGAGACGGCATGAAGGTATACAGATAGTAACCGTTGTCGGATTCGATTTCGGCCGAGATTGCATCAAGGAAATCTATCACCTCATCCTTTGCCGGGGTTATCGACTCCCATTGATTGTGGTTCGAGTACCATTGAAAGTTATTCTTCAGGTCTGCCCATTGCCCGCTCTCTGCTTGATCCAAAAAGTGAGTTTCAAAGGTCATTGTTTTCTCCCTCAAACGGATTATCCCGTTGATAGGCTAAATAGAATTCTGATTCAGTAGGATGAATACCCTTTTATCTCATGAAACTGAACTTTTTCGTCGCAAATGCGCAAATACTCCGGTGAAGAGAAGGCTTATCACTGGTACTGTCAGCGTGGCGATAGTGCTGTCTTAGGCTAATGCACGTCATGTCCGCAGCTGCATTTCTCCCCTTATTATAGCTGCTATGGCCACTGCCTTCAGTATCATCACTGCCGCACCCGTCTCCCCCAGGCTACCGTTTGTGCGACACAGGTAACAGGCAACGGTTTAGCTTTGCCTCGGCTTGTTGGGCAGGTCTTAGGTTTGGGTAATAGGGGGAGATCCTTTAGCCAACTCAGGCCAATAGGCCAAAATAGCCATTGACGTCAAAATACTGTTTAAAACGACATCTTCTGTCTGCGCACCCCTGTTTTTTTGGCTGTGCTGCTTCAAGGGGAGTGCAACAGCTAACCGCCAGGATTAAGGCATTCGATCCGACGTTTGGTGATGGGGTCGGCCCTTGGTGACTCCGCCACCCCAGAAAACGGTCGGGGATCGACTGCTTCCAAGAGATGTAAATTTTCACTTAAATCTGACCTGAGAATTAAAAATTGACCCACTCAGATTCCTAGGCTGCTTCGTCTCTAATTACCTCGTTTGAAATCTCCCGATAGTCCAGCTGTCGAAAATCCGCCTGTACGCCCTCTGTTTTTCCGTCAAAGTTTCGACGAATAACAAACATCAATTTTTAACTTATTGAATATAAAGAGATTATAATTATGGCACTTATTTTGCAATACTGAACACGAAACTGTTTGGGGATTGCAAAATGGCCAAAGAAGAAGCGGACGATCTGGATCTCGGCGACGAGAAATCAGGCAAGAAAAAAATGATCATCATCATCGCCATTGTGGTGGTGGTGTTACTTGGCGGCGGCGCCGCAGCCTATTTCCTGCTCTTTAGCGGTGATGAAAGTGAAGAGGCAGTGACGGAAGAGGCGGCGGCAGAAGAGAAAGCTGCTGCTGAAGATGCTGAAAAAGGGCCTCTCCTTTATCATGATTTGAAGCCGGTATTCGTGGCAAATCTGCCCGGCAAACCCAAGCTGTTGCAGGTGGGTGTCAATGTTCGTGTGCGTGGCGATGCGATGGTCGAATTCCTTAAACATAACGACCCGATGATCCGTCACCATCTGCTGAATCTTCTCTCTGTAAAGGATGGTAAGTCGCTCAGAGAGCGGTCGGCCAAAGAGTCCCTGCAGAAGGAGATGCTCGATGAATTGAACAGGATTGCAGAGGAACTGGATGGTCCCGGTGACATTGAAGCCCTATTTTTTACCAGCTTTGTGATGCAGTAACGCCATGAGTGCCAACGACTTACTTTCACAAGAAGAGATCGATGCGCTGCTGCATGGCGTCGATAGCGGTGATGTCGCCTCCGAAGCCGAAGTAGAGGTCGATGCAAATGGTGTGTCCGGTTACGATTTTGCCAGCCAGGACCGCATTGTCCGTGGGCGTCTGCCCACCCTGGAGATGATCAACGAGCGTTTCGCCCGTCATTTTCGTACCACCCTGTTTAATATGCTTCGCCGTACCGCCGACATATCCGTCTCAGGCGTACAGATGCAGAAGTTTTCCGAGTTCGTTCACAGTCTGTTTGTACCGACCAGTTTAAATATGGTGAAGATCAAGCCACTGCGTGGCAAGGGCCTGTTTGTGATTGACCCCAAGCTGGTCTTCAGTGTCGTGGACAACTACTTTGGCGGCAGTGGCCGCTTTCATACAAAGATCGAGGGTCGGGATTTCACGCCTACTGAGAACCGAGTGGTTCAACTGCTGCTGAACCAGGCCTTCACCGATCTTCAGGAGGCCTGGAAGCCGGTCTTCAATGTCTCCTTTGAGTCCTGTGGTTCTGAAGTAAATCCTCAATTTGCCAATATTGTCAGTCCGTCAGAAGTGGTGGTGGTAACGACCTTTCATGTGGATCTGGAAAACGGTGGCGGTGACTTACACATCTGTATGCCTTATTCGATGTTGGAACCGATCCGCGAACTGCTGGACGCCGGTGTGCAGAGTGACAGCAGTGAGCGTGACGAACGATGGGAACATTCATTACGGGAAGAGATCCTTGGTGCATCAGTAGAGCTTTCCAGCGTTCTGACCGAGGTGGATATGACACTACAACAACTCGCCACTCTGAAGGCGGGTGACATCATCCCTATTGAAATGCCTGAAGAGGTAGAAGTGAAGGCGGCGGAAGTGCCTGTGTTTACCGGTAAGTTGGGGGTTTCAGAAGGGAACTATTCAGTCAAGATTTCTAACTGGATGCGCAATAACCGTCAGTCCGCACTGCATGACTATCTGGATATTGAAGATGCGGGAGTTCAGTAGAGCGATGAAAAATCAGTTAGCAACAGGATCGCAATTATGAGCGAAGAAGAGAAAACGACAGATCCGAATGAAGCTCTGGCAGATGAGTGGGCGGATGCATTGGAAGGCCAGGCCGAAGGTGAGGCAGACGCTGCAAAGACAGCTGAATTTGAGGTGTTGAAAGAGGACGGATCGAAAGATGACTCCGTCAACCTGGATGCGATTCTCGATGTGCCTGTGGTGATATCCATGGAGATTGGCCGTACCAAGATCAATATCCGCAATCTGCTGCAACTCAATCAGGGTTCGGTGGTGGAGCTTGACCGCCTGGCAGGTGAGCCGATGGATGTATTGGTCAACGGTACGCTGATCGCCCAGGGTGAAGTGGTGGTGGTGAATGAAAAATTTGGTCTGCGTCTGACCGATATCATCAGCCCTTCTGAACGGGTGAAGAGGCTGAGTTGATGCGTATTCTTGCGCTCATTCCTGCCATCTGCTCCGGCTCCCTGCTGGCGGCTGAAACCGCCGTACGGAAGGTCGAAGTCTCCCCTTTGAGTACGCAGAATCTGCTGGGGACGGCGGGTGGATTGCTGTTCGTAATATTCCTGATCTTCGCCGCAGGCTGGCTGTTCAAACGCTTCGGGCAGCTGCAAATGTCGGGGAAGGGCATGGTGACCGTGTTGGGCGGCACATCTGTCGGTCCTCGGGAGCGGGTCGTTGTGGTCAAGGTGGATGATATTCGTCTGCTGCTCGGGGTTGCGCCAGGACGGGTGCAGACTCTGCACGTGCTGGATCAGAACGAAGATGAAGCTACCTTCGATGAGCAGTTGGCAGAGGCCAAGGAAGAGCTGCCGTCATGAAAGTCTGGCTGATCATTGCGGGCATGCTTTTTACCCTGATAGCCCAGGCAGCCCCTGGAGTGGATGCGCTGACGGTGACCCAGGACCCCGAAGGTGGGCAGACCTATACCCTGACCATCCAAGTCCTCTTCTTCATGACGGCCCTGACGATGCTGCCGGGTGCCCTGATGATGATGACATCGTTTGCCCGCATCATCATCGTGCTGGCGATTTTGCGGCAGGCACTGGGCACCCAGAACACACCCAACAACCAGATACTGATTGGTCTGGCTCTGTTTTTGACCGTCTTCATCATGCTGCCCGTATTCAACGAGGTTAACGAGGTTGCAGTGCAGCCCTATCTGCAGGATCAGATGACGACCATGGAAGCGCTGGAAGCGGGTAGTGGCCCGGTGCGTGAATTCATGCTGGCGCAGACCAGGGAGGATGACTTGGGTCTGTTCGCCCGTATCGGAGATTTCGGCGAACTGGAGAGTCCTGACAAAGTCCCATTCTCCCTGCTGCTGCCCGCCTTTGCCACCAGTGAGCTGAAGACCGGTTTCCAGATTGGCTTCCTGCTCTTCATCCCTTTTTTGGTGATCGATATGGTGGTGGCCAGCGTATTGATGTCGATGGGCATGATGATGCTCTCTCCGATGATCATCTCCCTGCCTTTCAAGATCATGCTGTTTGTACTCATCGATGGTTGGGCGTTGGTTTTCGGCACCCTGGCCAGCAGTTTTCAGGTTTAGGCACGATATATGGGACCGGACACAATCATCGCTATCGGGCAGCAGACCCTGGGGGTTATCGGCGTACTCACCGGCATGGTGCTGTTGCCTGCATTGGCGGTTGGTCTGTTGGTGGCAATGTTCCAGGCCGCGACGCAGATCAACGAGATGACGCTGACCTTTATCCCCAAGCTGGCGATAGTCGGATTGATCCTTATGTTTGCCGGTCCCTGGATGCTGCAGCTGCTGATGACTTTTGCGCAGAATCTAATCGAATCGATTCCGGAGTTGATCCAGTGATGGATCGTTCCAAACGAGGTGTGTGTGCGGTCGCGGGTGCGACTGCTGTCCTGCCATGGATGGTGGGATATTTATTCGTTAAGCCGTTGGTTAGCCGACATGTCCAAGTGAGGGTGTTGGCGGCAGGGATGCCGCCGTCAAGCCTACATGGATGTATTTACGGCGTCCCTCAGTTGGGCATGTCGGCTATCTGACGGGGTACTTCAGGTTGTCCAAATGTCGTTCAGCGAAGCACAACTCAACGTCTTCTTAGGCGCCTATCTCTGGCCGCTGATACGCATCGGCGCAATGATGATGGCCTCACCCGTATTCAACTCACGCCAGTTTCCGGTGCGTATGCGCATGGGGTTGGCACTGTTGATCACCTGGGTGGCAATGCCATCGCTGCCGACCGGTATGCCTCCCATGGATGTGCTGAGTCACGATGGTTTCATCATTCTGCTGCAGCAGATCGCCATCGGTGTGACGATGGGTTTTATCCTGCAGATGGTGTTTGGTGCGGTGGTCTTCGGCGGACAGGCGATGGCTTACAGCATGGGATTGGGTTTTGCCAATATGGTGGATCCACAGAACGGTGTGCAGGTGCCGGTGGTGGCTCAATTCTATCTGATCCTTACGACCCTGGTATTTCTCTTGCTCAATGGCCATCTGATACTGATTGAATTGGTTGTTGATAGTTTTCAGACCATCCCCGTGGCAAAAAGTGGACTCTCCAGTACCAGTATCCACGACATCATTTCCTGGGCCAGTCGAATGTTTGCCGGTGGATTGATGATCGCACTGCCGATGATGGGTGCAATGTTGATGATCAACATGGGCATGGGTGTGGTAATGCGGGCCGCACCCCAGCTCAATATATTCTCCATAGGTTTTCCCATCACCATGCTAATGGGTTTCGTGTTGATCAGCGTAACCCTGCCCAATGTTTTGGATCTCTTCTCTCATCTGTTGAATGAAGGCTTTCAGCTGATGATGCAAATTTTTCAGATAACGAGGTGAATCATGGCCGAAAATCAGGACGGCCAGGAAAAATCGGAACAACCGACAGCGAAACGCCTGAATGAGGCGAAGCGCAAGGGACAGGTTGCCCGTTCGAAAGAGCTCAATACCATGGCGATCACCCTGATCGGCGTGATCTTTCTGGCGACGACAAGCGGCCAACTGGGTGGTGGATTACAGGCGTTGATGAAGACGAGCTTTACGCTCAGTCGGGACGAAATCTTCGATATCGGCACTCTCTTCACCCATCTCAGTGCGGCCATGCAGGATGCCTTCATACTGCTGATCCCCTTTTTTGTATTAATGATAGTCGTGGCTATCGCCAGTTCCATCGCATTGGGCGGTTTCTCCATCAGTGCCGAGGCGCTGACACCTAAATTGAGCAAGCTCAGTCCGGCCAAGGGTTTGAAGCGAATGTTCTCCGCCAAGGCGCTGGTTGAGTTGCTCAAAGCCATGGCTAAGTTCGTGCTCATCGGCGGCGCTACCGCAATTCTGCTGTGGAACACGCTGGACAGCTACCTGAACCTGCATGGGATGGAGTTCCAACAGGCGCTGCCCAAGTTGGGTTCCCTCATTGGTTGGTCGGTGACGTTACTCGCATCCACCCTGATCCTTATTGCCGCCATCGATGTGCCGTTCCAGCTCTGGGAACACAAGCGTCAGTTGAAGATGACCAAGCAGGAGATACGGGACGAGATGAAAGAGACCGACGGTCGTCCGGAGGTCAAAAGCCGAATCCGCAGCCTGCAGCGGGAGATGGCCCAGCGGCGCATGATGGAAGAGGTGCCCAAGGCCGATGTGATCGTCACCAACCCGACTCACTACGCTGTTGCCCTGCGTTATGACCAAGGGAGTATGAGCGCACCGAAGGTGGTGGCGAAAGGCGCCGATCTGGTGGCGGCCAATATTCGTCGTATCGGCCTGGAATCGGATGTGCCGATCGTCGAATCGCCTGTATTGGCCCGCGCCATCTATTTTCACAGCGAACTGGGCGAGGCGATTCCGGCGGGACTCTTTCTGGCGGTTGCCAAACTGCTGGCCTATGTCTTCCAGCTCAGAGTCTATCGAACCGATGGTGGCGACATACCGCAGGTTCCCGATGAACTGCCGGTGCCGGAGGATCTGCGCCATGACTGATCGGTTTTCAGCACTCAAGCCAGGTACGAACTAAATGGATGCCACAGCGATTCTCGGTAATGTAAAACGTGTCGGCACTGCGGGACTGGGTGCACCGCTGGTCCTGGTCATGCTGCTGGTGATGGTGATCATTCCGCTGCCGCCGATCATGTTGGACATGTTTTTTACTTTCAATATCACCCTCTCTCTGGTGGTGATGCTGGTGGTGGTCTATACCCGCCGGCCACTCGACTTTGCAGTCTTTCCCAGTCTGCTGTTGATTGCGACCCTGCTGCGGCTTGCCTTGAATGTTGCGTCGACCCGAATCGTATTGCTTGAAGGCCATACCGGCGGTGATGCTGCGGGTAAGGTGATCGAAGCGTTTGGCTCTTTCGTAATCGGTGGCAACTATGCCGTGGGTCTGGTGGTCTTTCTGATCCTGGTGATCATCAACTTCGTGGTGGTGACCAAGGGCGCGGGGCGTGTTTCCGAGGTGAGTGCGCGATTCACACTGGATGCCATGCCCGGCAAACAGATGGCGATCGATGCGGATCTCAATGCGGGTCTGATCGATCAGGATACGGCGCGAACCCGGCGCGAGGAAGTGGCACAAGAGGCGGATTTTTACGGGGCGATGGATGGCGCCAGCAAGTTTGTGCGGGGTGATGCAGTCGCCGGTATCCTGATCCTCTTTATCAATATTCTCGGCGGACTCGGCATCGGCATGGTGCAGCATGACCTGGATTTTGCCACTGCGCTGCAGAACTATGTGCTGTTGACCATCGGTGATGGTCTGGTGGCACAGATTCCCTCCCTGTTGCTCTCCACCTCGGCGGCGATCATCGTGACGCGGGTCGCCAGTACTCAGGATGTGGGTGGGCAGATTATCAGTCAGCTCTTCTCCACCCCGAAGGCGCTGGGGATTGCGGCAGCGGTGCTGCTCCTTATGGGCGTCATTCCCGGTATGCCCAACTTCGCCTTCCTTACCCTGGCAGCTGCTGCTGGGGCTGGTGCCTGGATGATCTGGCAACGCCAGCAGCAACCGGTGGAAGAGGAGGTGGCCGCGCCACTGCCTGAAGAGCAGCCGCCTGAGCAGCGTGAGTTGACCTGGGATGATGTGCAGCCGGTTGACCTGATCGGTATGGAGGTGGGTTACCGCCTGATTCCACTGGTGGACCGCAACCAGGGCGGCCAGCTGATGAATCGGATCAAAGGCGTGCGGCGCAAGCTCTCCCAGGAGTTGGGTTTTTTGATCCCATCGGTGCATATCCGGGATAACCTGGATCTCTCTCCCAATGCCTATCGCATTACTGTCAATGGCGTCACAGCAGCCGAGGCTGAGATCTTTCCCGACCGCGACCTGGCGATCAATCCCGGCCGGGTTTTTGGTGAACTGCAGGGAACACCCACCAAGGATCCAACCTTTGGCCTGGATGCGGTCTGGATCGAACATGAGCAGCGTGACCATGCACAGACCCTCGGTTTTACCGTGGTGGACGCGAGCACGGTGGTGGCGACCCACCTGAGCGAGATCCTGCACAACCAGTCACATGAGCTGCTGGGCCACGAAGAGGCGCAGCAACTGCTCGACAGTCTCTCCAGAACGGCCCCCAAACTGGTGGAGGATCTGATACCGAAGGTGGTCTCTCTGAGCGTCTTTCTGAAGATCCTGCAGAACCTGCTGGCGGAGCATATTTCGATCCGTGATATCCGCACGATTGCCGAAACCTTGGCGGACCATGCTGTCAGGAGTCAAGACCCTGGCGTTCTGACGGCTGCCGTCAGGGTTGCCCTCTCCCGGGGTATTGTTCAGCAACTCATTGGTTCTACACAGGAAATTCCTGTAGCTGTGTTGGATCCACAATTGGAACAGATATTGCAGCAGACCTTGCAAGCCTCGGAAGGGGGTCAGGCTGGGTTCGAGCCCGGACTGGCAGAGAGGCTGCAACAAGCGCTGGCGGAGACGGCAGCCAATATGGAAACGGCAGGACAGGAGAGTGTACTACTGGTGGCTGCGCCGATCCGACCCTGGATGGCGCGATTCGCGAAACATGCGGCGCCGGGCATGCACATCCTCTCCTATAACGAGATACCCGACAATCGCCAGATAAAGGTGATTTCAACAATCGGCAACACGAATGCAGAGACTTAATTGGCAGATTGATTTCGATTCCGGAAGTAATCCGAAAATTTCTCGGTTTGCTGCGGGGGATTGCCCACAATGAAAATAAAACGTTTCTTTGCGCCTGATATGCGTCAGGCTCTGAAATCGGTGCGGGATACATTGGGTTCCGATGCAGTCATTCTCTCCAACAAGAGTGTGGAGGGGGGTGTGGAACTGGTGGCGGCCATGGATTATGACGTGGCGGCCTTCAATGATGCGGCGACCGAGCAGGTAACGGAGATTCCCCGTCAGGAGAAACCACAGCCCCGCACTGCGGCAGAACTGAAAAGTGTCGCCAGGCCCACCCGTGAACCCTATATTTCCAAAAAACCGGTAAAACCTGCAGAACCGGTCAGTATCGATCACGCCCGCCGCCCAACACCCCAGGCACAGCCCCAGGTGGAGTGGAGCCAGGACCCTGTGTTGCAGGAGATGCGCCGGGAGATGCAGGCGCTGCGCCGCATGATGGAGAACGAACTCTCTGAATTGACCTGGCGGGATATGGGCCAACGCCGTCCCCAGACCCAGGAATTGATTCGTCGTCTGATGGGAATGGGATTGGGTGCGGACCTGTGCCGTGATCTGGCCAACCGGGTGGAGGATATGGAATCGGAGGATCAGGCCTGGCGCAAGGCGCTGTTTCACCTGATCAGTGAACTGCCTGTGGTCCAGGAGGATATCCTCGACATGGGTGGCGTAGTGGCTCTGGTCGGCCCGACCGGGGTCGGCAAGACAACCACCATCGCCAAACTGGCAGCCCGTTTCTGCCTGCGTCATGGTAACCGCCAGCTGGCGCTGATTACCACGGACAGCTACCGCATCGGCGCCCAGGAGCAGTTGCACAACTACGGTCGCATTCTGGATGTGCCGGTTCGCACCGCCTCGACAGCGGAAGAGCTGGATGCCGCACTGCGCGCCTTTTCGGAAAAACGCCTGGTACTCATCGATACCGCCGGCATGAGTCAGCAGGATATCCAGCTGAGCCAACGGCTTTCGATGATTACCTCGGGTAATCATCCGGTACGAACCCTGTTGACGTTATCAGCCGCTACCCAGCGCTCGGCACTCGCTCATGCGATTCGGGCCTTCAGCATCGCCCGTCCCGTAGGTTGCATTCTGACCAAGATGGATGAGGCAGCATCGTTGGGTGGTGTCTTCAGTACTTTGATCGATACAAGTCTGCCATTGGCTTTTGTCACCGATGGACAACGAGTGCCTGAGGATCTGCACGTTGCCAGAGCCCACAGTCTGGTGAGCCGGGCGATGGAGATGGCTCAGGAGGCGGATGAATCACCGGATGAGGGATATATGGCGTTCGCGTTTGGAGGCACAGGTGAACATGCTCATGTCTGACATTATTGAAGATCAGGCTTCAGGATTAAGGCGCATGGTGAATCCGGATCCCGTGCGGGTGATCGCCGTTACCGGCGGCAAAGGCGGGGTCGGCAAGACCAATGTCTCAGTGAATCTCGGCGTGGCCATGGCGGGTATGGGGCGGCGTGTGATGCTGCTGGATGCCGATCTCGGGCTCGCCAACATCGATGTGGTATTGGGTTTGCACGCTGAGTACAACCTTTCCCATGTCATCAATGGTGAGCGCACACTGGAAGAGATTCTGGTGGAGGGGCCGAAGGGATTGAAGGTGGTTCCCGGCGCTTCCGGCATGCAGCAGATGGCGGAGCTGAGCCCGGCTGAACACGCGGGACTGATCCACGCCTTCAGTGAGCTTGCGAATGATGTTGACGTATTGCTGATCGACACCGCGGCTGGAATCTCCGATCTGGTGGTCAGTTTCAGCCGTGCAGCCCAGGAGGTGGTCGTGGTGGTTTGTGATGAACCGGCCTCGATAACCGATGCCTACGCCATTATCAAACTGCTGAATCGTGAACATAGCGTCAGCCGTTTCCGCATCCTCTCCAACATGGTCAAGAGTGTGCAGGAGGGGCGAGACCTCTACAACAAGATGTGCCGGGTAACAGACCGGTACCTGGACGTAATGCTCAGCTACATGGGTAGCGTCCCCTACGATGAGCAGCTTCGCAAAGCGGTAAAAGGGCAGAAACCAGTGGTTGAGGCCTATCCCCGCTCGCGGGCTGCACAAGCATTCAAGAATTTAGCGAAGAAGGCCGATAACTGGCCTGTACCCGCCAATGCGAGCGGCGACCTGCAATTTTTCGTTGAACGTTTGATCCAGTTTTCAAGTCAATACGGGGAGATGGGACGGTGAACGGTTTGGCTACATATAGCGCCATAGAGGAAAGACAGGGGCATGATGACCTGGTGATCCGGCACGCCGGGCTGGTCAAGCGTATTGCCTATCACATGATGAATCGCCTGCCCCCCAATGTGCAGGCTGACGATCTGATTCAGGCGGGCATGCTGGGGTTGCTGGAAGCGAGTCGCAACTACGATCCCACCCAGGGTGCCAGCTTTGAAACCTACGCGGGAATCCGCATCCGCGGTTCCATGCTGGATGAGATCCGGCGTAGTGACTGGACGCCACGCTCAGTGCACCGCAAAGCCAGAATGGTGGCTGATGCGATGCGTATCATCGAGAACGAGGAGGGACGGGATGCCCGTGATTCGGAAGTGGCCGGTGCACTGGATATGTCGGTACAGCAGTACCACCAGATCCTCAAGGATGCATCAGGTTGTCGAATCTTTAGTCTGGATGAGTTGAGTGCGGTGGGTGAAATCGCCCCTGAGAGGAGTCTGGACTCCTTGCAGGGACCCTTCGAAGGTTTGCAGAAGGACGCCTTCAAACAGGCGTTGGCGGATGCTATTGCTGGTCTTCCCGAGCGGGAGAGGCTGGTAGTGGCGATGTATTACGACGATGAGTTGAATCTGCGTGAGATCGGGCTGGTACTGGGTGTCAGTGAGTCACGGATCTGCCAGATCCACAGTCAGGCGACATTGAGGCTGCGTTCGCGGCTGACGGAATGGCTCAGCCTGGCAGAAGAAGAGTAAGTATGGCGACAGATGGAATCGTCAATTTGGTACGGCGGCACAGTGATTGGAGGTTGCCTTGGACAAAAATATGAAAATTCTCATCCGCTGCCAGCCATGGAGAGCGAAGCGAAGGCTGGTAGTCCCCGGTAGCCGCGAGGCCGCACTGCTTACCCGGCGTGCCTTGCGCCAGAGGGGAAGCAAAGTAG
>JAESPE010000099.1 GCA_016756835.1 gamma proteobacterium endosymbiont of Lamellibrachia anaximandri
TCGCGTAGTGCCAGTGACCGGGACGGCCGGGGCACAAACAGGCTGTCGAAGGCCGAGTCGATTTTGGGGACTGGGATGTCCCAAAATCTTTCACGAGGTCGAAGACTCACTTGGGCGAACCATTCACCAAGCAGGTCGAGCAACGCATAACGCACCCGGTTGCGGGTTTGCTCCTCCCTGGAAACATCGATCAAACCCCGCCGCCGCTCCTTTGTCACCTTGGCGAGCGCCGCCTGATGCTGGATCAGCTCCTGCTCGACCTCTGCATCCGAGCCAGCCAACGCGTCCCGAAACTCACTCAATGCCGCCTCGACCTTGTCGGCGGCGATCAGTTTCTCGATTTGTTGGTGGGCGTCTTCCAATTTGGTAATCCTTTAAGGCGATATACACCTCTGCCATATAGCTCAGTCAGGAAGATTGTTCTCCCGAGTATAGGCAGCGAGCAGTAGCTGTACAAGGCAACAGTCACTTCCCTGAAACGGTACAGCGCATTCAAAACCCAAAAAAAGGTCCAAGCAGTGATCCCCTTGAAAACACTCAATAAAAAAGAGGGGGAACGCTGGCCTAACGGCCTATATCCCCATGAGATCGATCAACTCCTGGCTGGTGATAACATGGCAGTAGATCATGTTGAGAATCTCCAACTCATGCCTGTGGAGTTCATCCGTCCCAGCTGCGCAACAGTCCTCAACCAGAATCACGTTGAAGCTCTCATCTGCCAGACTGCGCACTGTTGAAGAGATACACTGATCGGTAAAGATCCCGGTAAGCACTACATTTCTGATCCCCATGTTTTGAAGCACCAGACGCAGGTTTGTCCCGGTAAGCGCACTGTCAGTGGTTTTGGTGACGACAATCTCTCCTTCATGCGGCGCCAGCTCGGGAACAATCTGGGAGTCCTCTCTCTCCTTCGGCATCATCAGGTAGTTCCAGCCCGGCTTTTTCTGGCTTAGGGAACGGTCTCGCCCATCCTCCAGCAGACAGGCGATGCGGGCATGGAGCACGTCAATTCCATGTTGCCGAAAACGGTTTTGCAGATTGGCTGTCGTTGGGATAACGATCTCATGCATACGCTTGAAGAAGGGCGCCCAGCGGCTCTTTTCCTTCGGCTCATCCGACGGCGTCAGGTAGGCATTCTGAACATCGATACTCAGCAATACGGTTTCGGCTGCGGGAAGAGACAAATCCGGCGGCTCCGGCGCGCCATCGTAGTAGAAGGAACGGTAGGCGGTTTTCCAGTTCATCGGCATCTCCTACGGCCCGGCCCCTAGCATCAATTGTGCTTAATCAAGGCAGGCAACATCGATTACTGCAAGATAACAGGTCTTATCTTTAATGCTCAATAAAAACGATGGACGCCGCAATAACCGCCGATAGTGATCAACTTGGCCGCGATACCAGCCCTCAGACTCTGTCCACTCAAAGCCATGTGCCGGGGGGCTGGCCTATCTGGGTCGGGATTTTTTCGGAGATGACTGAATTTGCGATGATGTTCATCATCTACTTCATCGCAAAAGCGCACTACCCGGAACTGTTTAATGATGGCCCCACAAAACTCAATACACTGGCGGGCGTACTCAATACACTGGTCCTGCTCACCAGCAGCTATTGTGTCGCCAAATCGATGCAGGCCATCAGGCGGGACGACACAACCGCCTGTGTACGCTGGTTGTGGCTGGCAATCATCGCCGGGGGCACCTATCTGCTGATAAAGACCTGGGAGTACCACTGGAACGAAACCATGGGTATCTCGAAAGATACCAACACCTTTTTCACCGTCTACTACTACACCACCTTCAATCACATGCTGCATGTCGGCTGGGGCAGCGCTGCGGTGTTATGGGCGATTTTCGGTGTGAAACGCGGCAGTTTCACGGCGCAGAGTCATGGAGGCCTGGAGGCGGTCGCCGTCTACTGGCATATGATCGATCTTGCCTGGATCGTCATCTTTCCACTGCTCTACGTCTTGCGCTAGGAGGGCTGGTCATGTTTACCAACAAGAGCATCGACTCTATCTGGATACAGCTCATGCTGCTGACGCTGCTCAGTGCCTTTATCGCGGAAACCGCCGATACGGGGCTGGCGGTTATCATCATCGTCGCAGTAACCATCGGCTACAAGGGACGCATGATCGTGGATCACTTCATGGAACTGATCCACGCCAACCGCTATATCCGCGCTTCCATGAGACTCTATTTCTATGTCATTCCGCTGATGATTGTGCTGGCCTACCTGTTTCCGGAGGCTATTGTTCGCATGACGACGTTGCAGTGAAGGGCGGAGTTAAACACCCCCACTGTGAACCACTTCGTAGTAGAGCTTTTCCAGCGCCTGTTTGTGAAGGGTCTCCTCCCGCGCCAGAAAAACAAACAGGTCGTGGATAGCACCGGGTTCGGTGCTCTCCGCCAGGGCCGTATACTGCTCCATCGCCGCCTGTTCTCTGCCTAACGCATATTGCAGCACTGTCTGATCATCCGGATTTTCACCGAGATCCGGCAGTTGGATGCAATCTGAAAAACGGCTGTCACTCACCGGCACGGCAACCGCACACTCTATCTCATTCTTGATCGACGGGTTTGCCGCCAGTTCATTGAACAGGTCAAAATGGATCTGCTCCTCAGCCGCCAACTCCTCCACCAGATAGCGAATGCGCTTGCTCACATTAGGGACCAGCGCGGTATAAAAATCCCGGGCGGTGCGTTCGAACTCGGTCGCCACTTCCAGGATCTCTTTGAGACTCTTTTTCGACTGCAGACGATCATAATCGCTTTGATGGCCCTCCCCCTCATGACTCATGGTCTGTCTCCTGTTGGCCAAGAACAGCCTCTATGCTGGCCGCCACCCGATGGCCGTCAGCCACCGCATGCACCACATCCGGGCCATTCACGCAGTCACCGGCCGCCCAAAGCCAGGTCTCCGAGGTTCGGCCTGCCTCATCAACCTGGAGCCGGCCACGATTCCACTCAAGCCGCTCGGTCAATTCATCACCCAGCAGACTGACATCCGACATCTGGCCGATCGCCTCGATCACCATCTCCCCGGCGTGAAGCTGCTCGTCACTCTCATCGTAGGATGGCGCAAAGCGGTGCTGCTCATCGAAGATCGACAGTACCTTCCAGGTTCGCAGACCGATCAGCCTGCCCTTTTCATCGATCTCGCAGGCCTGGGGGCCCCGGCTGTCGAGAATCTCAATCCCCTCTTCGATCGACTCCTTTATCTCCACCGGGTCGGCGAGAAAATGATCCCGATCCTCCAGTGCAGTCAGGGTAATCCTGCTCTCTCCATACTGCTGCCGTTGCAGCCGCACCAGACTGCGGGCAATATCCATCGCCACATTACCGCCGCCGATCACCACCACCGAGCGGGGCACATCAAAAGCCTCATCCGCTGCAATCTTGCGCAGCAGATCCACCGCCTTGGTGACCTGCCCATGTTCCGAACCGGGAATGCGGGTGGAGCGGCCGAGTTGCAGACCGAGCGCCAACAACACCGCATCATTATTCTGTTGCAGCTGTGACAACTCGATATCAACGCCGATACGGGTGTTGTATTCGATGCTAACGCCCATCGCGGTGATGACATCCACATCCTGGTCGAGCATGTCGAAGGGCAGCCGGTACTCGGGGATACCATAGCGCGTCATGCCACCCGCCTCTGCCTGTGCCTCGTAGACGGTTACCTGATGTCCGAGTTTCACCAGATCGAAAGCTGCGGTCAGGCCGGCGGGACCAGCGCCAACGATGGCAATCTGTTTTCCGCTCAGATAATCCACCTTGTCCTGTGCCGCAATCGCCTTCACCGTTTCGTGATCGACCGAATCCATGGCAAACCGTTTGAGCCAGCGAATCGCTACAGGGTCACCGCGCCGACCTATCGAACAGGCCGTCTCGCAACGGTGGGTACAGATCCGTCCACAGACATGGGAGAAGGGATTGGTGCGATAGATCTGCCGTACCGCCTCCTCCATATCCTGCTGCCAGATGGCGCGGATATACTCGGGCGCATGCATGTGCGTCGGACAGGCATCGTGGCACATGCCGCACTGTACACATCGGGAGGCCTCCGCCACCGCTTGCTCAAGGCTATATCCATCGACGATCTCATCGAAGCTGTCACTGCGCTGATCCGCACTGCGCTCCTCCATCTCACCCCGATCCAAGTCAAGCAGATCGGAGTCGGCAACCTTGCGCCAGCCATAACCGTAGAACTTTTTATGGATTCCATTGGGGTCGGGCAGAATGAAGTAGCTGTCGATCTCCTCCTGGGTGCAGGTATGCACATACTCCCTGGAGAGAGAGATGGAACCGGTGGGACAGATGTCGACACAGAGGGCGCACCAGCAGCAGCGGCCATAGTCGATGGCGGGGCGCTGGTTGCGCACCCCCTTGACCGGATCAGAGGGCAGACCCGGGATCTCGATCATGCTGATCGCTGCATTGTCGCAGACCTTCTGACAGGAGCTGCAACCTATGCAGAGTTCCCAATCGTTGATATGAAAACCACGATAGCTGAGAGAGGCAAGACGCGGTTCCAGTGGTTCTGTGACCGCCTTGCGGGCGAAGAACTGCAGGCTCTTGAATGGGTTGAGGATGCTGCCCTTCTCTTTGTAGTCGATGTCGCTCATCAGCGATCCACCTCCGGCGGACAGGCATCGAGGGAGAACATGATCTGCGCCACGTCCTCCAATCGCGCGCCCACCGCCAGTTGCTCCAGCACCTGCACGGCGTGCATCGATGACGGCCCACGCACATGTACCCGGTGGGGTTTGTCGCCACCATCGGAGACCACGTAGTAACCCAGCTCACCTTTCGAGGACTCGACCCGGGTATAGGTCTCGCCCGGCGGGACATTCCATGCCAGGGGGTTGGGAATCCGAGTGCGAACAGGGCCACTGACCGAAGGCAGTTTTTCCACCACCTGACGTACAATATGGATGCTCTGTTTCAACTCCTGACGCCGCACCAGGGTGCGCGCCCAGGCATCTCCCGGCGCTTCCGTTGGAATATCGAAATCTATCTGGTCGTAGACAAGGTAGGGGTCGTCGCGGCGCACATCGAAGGCCAGTCCGGTGGCGCGCAGATTCGGCCCGGTGACCCCCCACTCCAGTGCCTGCTGCTGATTCATCGGGCCGGTATCCCTGGCCCGATCGACAAAGACCTGATTGGTAAAAAAGAGGTTGTCGTAATCAGGCAGTCGGGATTCGATATAGTCCATGGTATGACTGACCCGGTCGAGGAAGCCCGCGGGAATATCCCTGCGCACCCCACCCGGGATATTGTAGATGTGGTAGACGCGTCCACCGGTCCACTCCTCGAAAAGGTCGAGTATCTGATCCCGGTCGGCCACCCCCCAATACATGGTGGTGTACATGCCGGTAGTCGCCGCATGGCCGCCGAAGGTAAACAGGTGTGCGGCGATGCGCGACAGTTCAAGCTGCAACACCCGCAACCACTGTGCGCGCTCCGGCACCTCCATGTCATTCAATGCCTCCACCGCCATGGAGTAACAGACCTCCATCGGCACGGGATCCGGGACGCAGATGCGGGGCACCAGGGCAATATTCTGAATCCACAACCGCCCCTCCATCAGCTTTTCAAAACCACGATGCAGATAACCCCCATCGGCGCGGGCAGCGACAACCACATCGCCGTGCAGTTTTACCTTCAGGGCATAGTTGCCCTCGATGCCCGGATGGTTGGGTCCGAAGTTGAGTTCATACTCATTGCTTGGCGGATGACTTATCGCCTGATAGTTTTCCGGCCTCATGGTTTTTTCTGCCTCGCCTCTTCAGGCGACTTGACGATCCCGCCACCCTGCTCGGTGATCTCTTTCAACCAATCCGGCTGATACTCCTTCCTCTCGAAGGTCTCGTTCACCCAGGCCTCGGCATCGAACTCCTTGCGCATCGGAGGCGGGCCGTTCCACTCGGTAAGGATAAATTTGCTCATGTCCGGACTGCCTTCGAAGTAGACGCCAAACATTTCGTGGATGTCCCGTTCGAAGAAGGCGGCGGGTTGGTAGAGATCGAACACCGACACATAGACGCCAGGATCCCGTGCGATTCGGATATGCGCCGAGACCAGTGACTGCGACTCGTAGGACCAGAGCTGATAGACCAGTTCGAACTGACTCTCATCGATCCAGTCGACGCAGGTGATGGCGGAGAGGTGCACATACCCGGCCCGTCCCCGCAGCAGTTCCAACAGGGTCGGCAGGGAATCGGCGGCTATATCGATCCGTACGCGCCGGGAGTCCTTACGGCGAATCTCAATCCCTTCTATCTCCTGCAGCAGATTATCCAGCCAGGGGGTGACCTTTTTACTCATGGGACTCCCCCTTCACCTCTAGGGATCCACCAATCTGAAAGAAGGTCTGCTGCGGCTCAAGCGGTTTCTGGCATTGTTGTAGCAGGCGGGTGTGTTCACCCTCTGTTCCCGGTCCGGCAAGATCGTAATGCGACGCTTCGCCGATTACATCGGCAGGGGTCTGCCAATCATCACCAAAGAGGTGCTGTTGATTGCCCAGATACCAATCGTAACGCCGATAGTAGTCTTTCCAGCCATCCGCCTCACCGCTGCGGATTCGATCCATCAGCTTACGCATACCCTCCAGCACAGCCTCCGGGCGCGGCATGCAGCCCGCAATATAGAGGTCCACCGGGAGATATTGATCGAGCTGTTTGGCGGTGGCGTAACTCTGCCAGTACATGCCCCCATTGACGGTGCAGGAACAGATACCTATGACATATTTTGGCGAACCCATCTGTTCGTAGGTCAGGATCACCCGCTTCAGGGTCTTGATGGAGACATAACCGGTAATCAGCAGGATATCCGCCTGCCTGGGCGTCACCATCGGCTGGATACCCAGACGCTCCATATCGAAGCGGGATGTCATGGCAGGGGGCAGTTCGATGGCGCCACATCCGGTGCAGTAGTGCAGCATGAACATGGAGCGGGAGCGGCAGAAGCGCACCAGTTCATCGAACACCCTGGCGAGGGGATTCGTGCGATTCCGGTCTACCGATGCTTCGATTGGAATATCTATCTCTTTCATGATTTTCATCCGGGCAACAGCCCTAATGCGGTTTTCCGTCGCGTTCGATGCGGCTCGTATCACTCACCACATCCTACTAATTATGCACTTCTCCAAAACGGGTCTGGTATCTCCTGCTGTGGGCGTATGCGGCCATGGATGGCCGCATCGAGCTTACAGGGATGTATACATAGCGTCCCACAGCAGGAGATACCAGGCCCACACACGGACTAACCGGACGTTTATTTTCAGTGCATTACAAACGCCAGTCCAAGCAAGCCGATCATCACCGGCCACTTCCACATCAGACGGATCATCTGCTCCGTCTTATAACGGGGAAAAAGAAACGCCACCGTCATGGGAATGGCCACCACAGCGAAAACCTTGAGCAGAAAGAAGAGCCAGTTCTCCCCGCCACCGAGAAACAGCGACACATACAGCACACCAGCGGTATAGAGCTGAAAGCACTGCATCACAAAAAGACCGCCCAGGTATTTACCGCTCATCTCCACCATGGGACCAGTGGCGATCTCCGCCGGGGCGATATAGATCTCGAAAGGCTGCTTGCCTAACATGCCCTGCAGGGCAAACAGTCCGGCTATAGCCAGCAGCGGCATCGCTGTCGCCCCCCATCCTGCAACCCCACCTGCCTGTTGTATCGCAATGATGTCGACCAGATTGGTGGTACCGAAATACCAGGCCACGCCGAAAACCACGATGACAAACGGCACATCGTAGGCAAGCATCGCCGTCAACGCCCGGGCAATACCTATGGAGCCGTTGGGATTGGCACACTGGCCCACGCCAAGCGCCAGACCCAGCGAGGGGATCATCATCACGTAGACCAGGGTCACCAGGCCGCCTTTATCCGCAATGCCGTCCATGCCCGGCACCGGCAGCAGGGTCTCCGCCGCCACATAACCGCCCACGGCCATGACAATACCGATATCGTGCATCCAGCCATGGGAGATCTGGGTCTTTTTGCCGTAGAGTTTTACGATGTCATAGAGCGGCTGCATCACAGGTGGACCAACCCGACGCTGCAGTTTGGCGCCAATCCTGCGCAGCATCAGCACCATAAAGAGACCGACAACAAAGGCTACCAGCGGCATCAAAACCAGTTCCATCAGCAGGGTTTGAATACTCATCACAGCAATACCCAGGTCAAGGTTACAACGACAGTGACCAGCAGATAGATGGAGGGATGCAGCGCGCCGTAAAGCCGCTGTATAAGGCTTGCGGCGATTCCCAGCAGGGATCCCAGAGTCGACTCAAGCCAGACGAAACTTCCCCGATACCAGGGTCTTATCAGGTGCATCAGGCCGGCATAGAAATTGTCGCTGTAATGGTAGCGGATTTCGGCCGTCAGAAAGTGTCCACCCGCATAGTTGTCCAGTTGATGGACCTGCCGGGTGCGGCCGCCGGAGTAGAAGAGCAGCGCACCAATACCGAAACCGGCAAACAACACCCCCACCACCCAGAGCATGTCGAGGGACCCGCTTGCCAGTTCTACGCCGCCAAGCGTGTTCTCAACCACCGGCAGGCCGACAGCCGACTGCACCAGCGCAACCCAATCCAAAACCAGGCCCGGCGCCACGCCGGTCGCGAAGATCAGCAACATGAGGATAATCATCGGCGCCACCATGCTCCAGGGCGCCTCGCGCACCTCGACATGTTCCACCCGCAACTGTCCCAGAAACGTGTTATGAATCAGCTTGTAGACCGACAGGATAGTGCCCAGGGTGCCGATTATCGCTCCCAGGAAGAGCAGAGGCTCGCCTTCAATCATCAGTGAGCGATAGACGAACCACTTGGAGACAAAGCCATTCATCGGCGGTAACCCGGCCAGCCCGATAATGCCCACCAACATGGCAAAAAAGGAGATCGGCATGCGGGTGATCAATCCACCAAGCTTATTCAGGTCAGCAGTCCCCGTGCGAAACATCACGGCAAAAACCGCGAAAAAGAGCACGGCCTGATTGGTCGCATAGTTGAAGACATGCAGCAACCCGCCGGCACTACCCAGTGCATCCCCCATCACCAAACCCAACAGCATGTAGCCGCCCTGGCCAATACCGTGCCAGGCAAGCAGGTAGCGGGCATCGCTCTGACGCAGCGCGATATAGGTTGGCAGGATAATGGTCAGCACTGCAATCCAGGCCCAGAGATCGCGCATATCCAGAAAGGTGAAGGGGATCATCAACTCACTCAGCCGCGCCAAACCGATCAACTGCACCAGCACCAGGATGATGGCGTAGAGCCCCATGCGGGCAGAGATGGCACCGAAGAAGGCAGCCCCCGGTCCCGGCGTCTCGGCATACGCCGCCGCCTGCCAGAGATGGAACGGCAACAGTCCCATCTTGACCGCAAAACCTGAGCCAAACAGCGCCACCAGTAGCCAGACCTGTGCCTGCGACAACTGTGGTATGACTTCGATGATCTGTCCGTACTGCAAGCCGCCGGCATGGGACCAGAGCAGAACGATTCCCGCCAGGATCGCCATTGCGCCACTCATGGCGTAGGTGATGTAGCGCATAGCTGCCTGAATCGCGCGGCCACCCGCCACGGTCATCAAAAGAAAACTGGCCCAACTGACCAACTCCCAGCCGATGAATAGCGCCAGCAGATCACCGCTACCCAACAGGATCAGCATGGAAAAGACATTCGCTGCCAAGGCAACATTCAACAGCCAAAGATTACCGCCACGCCGGCGAAAACGCTCTCCCCACTCTCCGCTGGCGTACCAACTGCTAAGAAGGCCCGCGCCCAGAGTGATGACTGCAAAAAACCAGGAGAGGGCATCGAAACGCCAACTCATCTGCTGACCGAACAGTTCGACCTGCAACGAGAAAGTCACAATCGAGCCGTCGACGATCCGATCCGCCATCTTCGCCAAAAACAGCAACTGCCCACCGTAAAACACGGTGGCAACCTTGCCCGCATAACTGAAACGTCCCAATAACAGCAGAAACACCAGAGTCAGACCGGAGAAGAGCAGCAGTTCATCCAATGGCGTCACAGCAAACCCCTCAGTGGATGGCCGAAACAGAAAAGACAGTGTCGAAATAGAGCACCGGGTCAGCCGCCTGCATCGCCACCCCTTCAAGCCAGGCTCCAAGCGGTCCCATTAACAGCATGCCCGCAATCAGCAATGCGGAGAGCAGAAAAGTCGTTCCGAGATTCAACCAGCCATGATCGGTGGTGACCGCCACACTATTATCCCCGGCCGGTTGGAACAGGTTCATCACTACCCGGAACAGATAGTTGGCTTCGATCACAATCGACAGCAACACCACCCCGAGGGCAACCTGGTAGATCACTGACTGCTGTGCCGCAAGACCGGTAAAGAGGAGAAACTTTGCCCAGAAGCCGGGCAGCGGCGGCATGCCCACCAGAGAGAGCGCCAACAACACAAACAACCCACCGGCAACGGGAGAGGCGAGTCCAGCTCCCCGCAAACCCACCAGCGAACCCCGCCAGCGCTCGGCCAGCAGGAACAGCGCAGGTTTGACCAGCAGGTGGTGCAGCGAGAGCGCCAGACCGGCAAACAGACCGGTTTTACCGGGAATGGAGAAGGCGATAAAGATCACCCCCAACTGTCCGATGGAGGAGAAGGCCAGCATGCGATTCATATCCTTCGCCCGCCAGGCAGCCAATTCACCACTGATCGCTCCCAACAGTCCCAGTATCAGCATCAGCTGCAGCGCCGACTCCTGTTGAAACAGCAGCACCAGCAGGCGCACGATCACCAACACCGCCAGCTTGGAGACCAGTCCCGCCAATAATCCTGACACCCGACTCGAAGCGGCGGCGTAGACCTCCGGCACCCAGCTGTTGACCGGAAAGAGTTCACCCTTCACCCCGACACCCAGCAGAATCAAGGCGAAGGCAGACATTCCCAGGGGGGTATTCAGGGTCTCCGGAGCCAACTGGGAGAGTTGCGCCAGATTCAGGGTACCGGTCTGAAGATAGACAATTGCGATGCCGCAAAGCACCAGTACGCTGCCCAGACCACTGAGGATCAGATAGCGCAGACTGGCGGCAAATGCTGCACCGCTGCGGGTGGCCGCCGCCAGACCAAAGGAGGCAACCGAGATCAGCTCATAGAAGACATAGATATTGAACAGATCGCCGGAGAGCACCAGACCGCAGGCGGATGCTGCGAGCAGCAACGTCAAGGCATATTGGCGCGGTTCCGTTTCATTCCGCCAGGGCCACAACAGCAGGCTCGTCACCAACGTCAGAAAGGTGAACAACAGGCTCAGCCGGTCCACATAGAAATTGATCCCCAGCGGCGGTTGAAAACCACCCAGCGCGATGGAGAAAGGCTTGCCCTCCATTCCCAGCCAAACCTGAAGGGTCAGCAGGATGGCGTAGGCAAGGGTGAGTGGCCCCAACAGCCGTCCCAGCAGCGGAGAGACCCGCGACAAAACCGGCACGACGAATGCCGCAAGCAGGGGCAACACCACGGTCAGCACAATCGTGTTCATCTGCCGTCACCCTCGGCCGCAGGCAGAGGCCGCCCGCCCACCGGTTCTTCCAGACTCTGCGGCAATGGCGTTCCCGCCTCTCCTGCCAGATCGGCACTCATGCGCCGCTGCAGCTCCCTGATATCCAGGGTTTTATAAGCCCCATAGGCGCGTAGCGTCAGACTCAATGCCAGTGCCTGTACGCCGACACCGATCACGATCGAGGTAAGCACCATCGCCTGGGGCACAGGATCAACCATGGTTTGCACAGCATCACCGCCGGTAATAATCGGCGCAATGGCCTCCCAACGAAAACCGGAGAGCACCAGCAGAAGATTGGCGCCCGCCTCGGCAATCACCAACGCCAGGATGATGCGAAACAGATGGTGCGACAGCACGATGCCGGCAATCCCGACCACCACCAGACCGATGGCCCCGGCATACAGCACCGTTCCTACCTCGATCGGCATCATGGCTCATCGACCTCCACATCGGCGAGACGGGCCATCAATCCGGCCAGTTCCGCCCCCACCTTGAGACCCACCGCCAGATAGAGCAGCGGCAGGGTTCCGGCAGAGACCAGCTCGCCCAATACGCCGTTATCCAGCAGCGGCTGGAGAAACTCACCACCCTGCAGCAGGGCTGCCAGCCCAGTCAGGATGAATACCGCACCGGCCCCACCCTCCACAATGCTGAGTCCAGCATGATTGACCGGGGTCTCAGGACGCGCCAGCAACGGCAGAAAAAATGCGGCCGCGAGTATCACGCCTCCCTGAAAACCACCACCAGGGGTGAGATGACCATGCAGGATGATATAGAAACCCACCACCAGCATCAGGGGGAAGAGCAGCGCGACACCACTGCGCAGGATGAAGCCGCCAGGGGGATCGCGGCGTGCATCGGTCCGGCGCCTGCCAAGTACCAGACCCGCCGCCGCCGAGGCGGCAAACAGAATCGATATCTCCCCCAGGGTATCGATGCCGCGATAGCCGAGCACCACCGCAGTCACGATGTTGGCCGCGCCCACCCGGTCCGGCGCATCCATCAGGATGCCCTGCCCAACGACCATGGGCGCCTGGGCAAAATCAAACTGATTGAAGATGACCAGCAGCAGAAAGGCCAGTCCGCCGACAAAGACCAGGGCTGCCAGATTACGCATCTTTCACCCGTCCCAGTCCAAGGCGACGCAAAGCCAGTGCCAGGATCACACTACTGAGACCTGCGCCAACTGCAGCCTCCGTCATCGCCACATCCGGCGCCCTCAACAATGCGAACAGCACCGAGAGCAGCAGCGAGACCAGGGATGCCGCAGCCACCGCCGCAATATGATTACGCACCAGCAGCACAGTCACCGCAGCAACCAGCATCATGATGACAATCAATGCAACTACCCAGATCATGCCGATTTATCCTCTTGAGGGGCTTTCAGGGCCTGTGGATCCGAAGCGGCTCGCTGCCAGGGCTGAATCCCTGCCAAGTGGATGGCGCGGGCGATTGAGGATGAACCCACTGGATTGGTGAAAAGGATAAAACCGGCAATGACCAGCAGCTTGGCCCACCATTCAGGGTAGAGCAATCCTATGCCCAGAATGAATGATAGCGCGCCCAGTGTAACCGCCTTGGTCCCTGCCTGGATGCGGTTGTAGGTGTCCGGCATGCGCAGCAATCCCAATGCACCCAACAGGGCAAACGCCGCGCCAATCAGAAGAAACAGATCCGCCAGCAATCTCATTGACGGCCTCCCTCTATTGTTCTTGCCAGCGCGACCACACCGACGAAGGCGAGAATGCCGTAGATCAGCGCCACATCGAGATAGAGGGCACTGCCGAGCCAGGCTGCAAGACCAGTCAGTCCGGCGGTGATGATTACGGAAATCGTATCGGCACTGACAATGCGATCGGGTGCAGTAGGGCCGAGAATCAGACGCAGCATACCCAGCAGAACAGCAACACCAAGCATTGCTGCAACAATCAACTCCAGTGGATTGAGTGTCATCTCAGAAAACCACCCAGATAACGTTCAAATCCTGCCGCAATCTCTCGTGTCGCCGCCTCGAGATCAACACCGGGGGAAGCATCCACCCAATGGACCAGGATATGATTGTCTTTGACATCGACAGAGAGCGTACCGGGTGTCAGGGTGATGCTGTTGGCCAGCATCAGGCGGCCCAAGGTTGAGCGCAATCCGGTCTCCACCTCCACCATCCTGGGATTGATCGGCAGGGAGGGGGAGAGGATTCGGCGCGCCATGTCCAGGTTGGCACGTATCAACGCAACAAAAAAATAGCCGAGATAGCGCAGCAGATGAAGCGGTGCATCGATGCGTAGTTTCACCCCGCCGAAGATCAGCAGATGGGGCGCAGACACCAGCGTCACGACAAGAGAGACCAGGCCGCCCAATATCAACTCCTGTCGCGAAGGCTCACCCACCAGCAACAGCCAGAGCAGATTGGCCGTGGCGAATATGAACAGATAGTGTGGCAGAGTGAGAGGGGGTTCCCTGGAAATGTTATCCATTATTTATCTTTTTGTAACCAAACCGGCAACCGCTTACAAGAAATATAATAGCAGGTATAGATGACCACAAGATGACACAGATCAGCCGTTCGATCTGCAACCCACACTCCGCCCTACATCAAATCTTCCGTTCAAATGCGGAGATGAGTTCAACGATTTTTTCAAAGAGCGGACCAACCTTCTTATACTCAACCTCCGCCATCTCTGTCTGTCCCTGTCTTTTGTAGTCGGCGATACGTTTGATCGTTTCATGTAGCTCCTGATGCGGTGCTGCAATCGCCACCATTTCAGGCACATCCGCAAACGTTTTCATACCCGCTGAGTCGTACCATTTACCAAAAGTGCAGTCATGGTGCGAAAAGGCAACACTCTCATCCCAAGTGAGTCTTCGACCTCGTGAAAGATTTTGGGACATCCCAGTCCCCAAAATCGACTCGGCCTTCGACAGCCTGTTTGTGCCCCGGCCGTCCCGGTCAC